>CAZJNP010000777.1:0-1511 GCA_964547355.1 uncultured Calditrichaceae bacterium | reverse complement strand
CCCATCGATTATAGAAAATATTTAAGAAATCTTCAACACTTTGCGCACAGCGAATGATCCGGGGTTTTTATTTTAAGCGAATCAATTAAAACAACAGCCGGCGCAAGTCGATATACACAATAAAAATGATCAGAGTAAGCAAAAGCGCCATGCCCACCTGTTGTATTTTTACCCGCACAGATACAGGCAGCGGTTTTCCCATTATCCCTTCCAGCAAAAGTAGAACCAGATGTCCGCCATCCAAACCAGGAATGGGCAGAACGTTGAAAAATGCTAACACAGCGCTAAGCGCCGCAATTAAGTACCACAGGTATTCCCAGCCAGCATGAGCAGCGTCTCCGGCCATTTTGGCGATCATAATCGGGCCGCCAATAATCTCGCTTGCCGATTTGGTGCCGGAAACCACCCAGATCAGACTTTTTGCATTTAAAGAGATCAAACCAATTGTCTTGACCACCCCGACCGCTAAAGAGGGGAAAAAACTTATTTTTTTCAGCTCGTAATAATATCCGATGCCGATCTTACCGACGATTTCCACATCGCCCTGAGCATTTTTTTCCTCAAATTTCTGGGGCGTAAAAGAGCCCTGCAAAATACTATCGCCGCGTCGCCATTTGATGCTTATTTCTTCACCCGGATGCGCGCGGATGATTTTTGTCATTTCGAACCAATCGTGCACCGGTTGGCCGGCAATTTCCAGTATTTCGTCTCCGCGCTGCAACCCTAACTGGCCTGCCGGCATACTTGGAGTGACATCCCCGACTTTTGCAGGAAACAGGGGGGCAATGTCCAGTTGTTCGCTTTTCTTTTCCCGAAACCATTCTTTCTTAAATTCCAATTGTATGTGCTGCTGATCTCGTAGCACTTCAAAAACGATTTTTTTGTCCAGATTGGATACGTATTCCTGCTGCAATTCATTCCAGTTATGAATTGCTTTACCGTTGACCGAAAGTATCTGGTCACCAACCTTAAATCCAATTTTAGAAGCAATCCCCTGTTCCCCCACATAGCCGACCGTCGTGACGGGAATAATACGCTCTCCTTTGATGTACGTCAGCATCCCCAGAACCAGAAAGGCCAACAAAAGATTCATAATGACGCCACCCAGAATAATCACAATCCGGCGCCAAATGGGCTTCGAATTGAATTCATACTCTTTGCCTTCGGCCTTAGTGTCCAAGCTCTCATCAATGAAGCCGGCCATTTTTACGTAACCACCCAGAGGAATCGCCGAAATACTAAATTCCGTCTCGCCGAATTTTTTACTATAAACGGTGGGAGGAAAACCGATCGAAAACTTTTCCACCCGCACACCCATCCATTTTGCGGCAAAAAAATGGCCTAATTCATGAATGATTACAAGTAAACTGAAAACAAAGATAACCGCTAAAAAATTAATCATTTGTCTATCTCATACATTTTTTAAATTTTTTGCTTTATTTTACAAACGCAATAAACGCTTTTTCGTTTCAGATACAGCGCACTACGCTCGATTTTCCGAAATTCATGCT
>CAZJNP010000776.1:0-1512 GCA_964547355.1 uncultured Calditrichaceae bacterium | reverse complement strand
TCTATGAACCGTAATAAAAATCAAATAGTAGATCTACAATCTGCCAAATCCGATCGTGAAAAGTTTTCTAATATATTTCATTCTATCGCACTCACTACCGGAGGCGGCGTTGCCGGCGCTGGAAAACGGGACACTTGCTGCTTACTGAGATAATAGAACGCTAAAGCAACTACGAATAACGTAAAAAAAACCAAAACTAACTTTTTTAACATATCTCCTTCCCTGCCAATTCATTCCAAATATATACAACAGAAAATATCGGAATGAATCAAGGAATTCTTTAATGGTTGCGTTCATTTACTGAACAATAATAGGCGGTGGCGTTGCCGGAGGAGGAAAATGAGACTGCCGTTTTAAACTCTTTGCAGCAACTAAAAGCACAAATATCAATACTAATACAATCGTGATCCCTAAAAAAGTATTTTTCTTCTTTCGTGTCATAATTGCTTTCCTGGCGATATGAAAGTAGGCAAATTTACGGGACTATATATAGTAAATTATTTATAAAAATGCAAGAAAAAAATTATTTTTAAAAAAAAATGTGATTATCACTTACTTTCTAATAACCCGCGCAGGTACGCCTGCCACAACAGCGCCCGGAGGCACATCTTTGGTTACCACGGCTCCTGCGCCTACAATGGCGCCCTCTCCTATCGTCACACCGCAAAGGATGGTGGCGCTGCTACCGATGCTTGCACCTTTCCTGATATAGGTTGGAATACAGACCCAATCCTCTTCAGTTTGCATAGAACCGTCTTCATTAGTTGCCCGGGGATGCTTATCGTTAATAAAGGTCACATTATGGCCGATAAAACAATTGTCTTCGATATGCACACCTTCACAGATAAAGGTATGACTGCTGATCTTGCAATTTTTTCCAACTGTTGCGCCCTTCTGGATTTCCACAAAAGTGCCAATTTTTGTATTGGCTCCTATTTCGCAACCATACAGGTTAACAAAATTGTATATTTTAACATTTTCGCCGAGCTTTACATCATCGGAAATGCTCACAAATCTCATATTTTGATCTCCTTCCCGCGATTTTTAATGGAGGTTTGAGCCGCTTCCAAAACTTTAACCACCATCCAACCTGCGCGACCGTCAACCATCGGTTTACCTCCATTCAGCAACGTATCTACAATGTTCTGGGTTTCTGCAGCTAAAGCCTCAATATTCTCAATCTTAGGGCAATACATATCGCCGGTACGATATTGAATCAATGTTTTATAGATCTCATCTTCTGTTTTTAGAACTTTGATCCCTTTATCATAAATACGGACTTTTTCGCTGGGCTGATTATCATCCCAAACGACCATTTTTTTACTGCCGGCCAACAACGTTTGGCGAATTTTAACCGGAGAAAGCCAGTTGGTATGAATGTGAGCGATTAAATTATCGGGATAGAAAACCGTCATATAGGCGACATCCTCAATTCCGCTTCCCAAATGGTCCGCGCCAGTAGCAATTACACTTTCGGGATTTTGATTGAGTAAATAGTACATAATCGAGATA
>CAZJNP010000775.1:0-1513 GCA_964547355.1 uncultured Calditrichaceae bacterium | reverse complement strand
GGATACCGCCGTACAGGTTGGACACCCCGATTTCGTCTAACAATACCGGGTAATTCATTCCCATTTGATCCACGAATCCCGGCACCTTGGCAAACTCTCTCTGATCCACAGCGATGCCCAGAACGACAAATCCGTCTTTCCCGTATTTGTCAATCAACTCGATAAAAGAAGGGATTTCCATCCGGCAAGGACCGCACCAGGTAGCCCAAAAATTAACGAACACCACTTTGCCGCGATAATCGCTTAATTTGACGCTGTTATTTTGAAGATCGCGCAGGGTAAAATCCGGCGCCATGGGCAACTGCTGATCCTGATTGTCTTCCTGCCCGGCCTGTGCCTGAACCGTCTGAGTGGTTGGTTTGGCAGCGGGCTTATCTGGACCCGGCTGATTTCCAGCGCTGATAAATGCGTATCCAAGAATAACCACAGCCAGCGCTACAACGCCGATTACTGCAAACATCTTAGTGTTTGATTTCTGTGCCATAAATAATTCCCTCGTTTATTGTTGTTGCATTTGTTTATAAGAACCGATTACTTTCTGAATAAAGGCGTTTTCCGGTAGCGCGCCTTCAATGGGATAATCTTCCCCGATCATGGTTCGTGGTACACCACGCACATTGTAACGCATGGACAGGTGCGGAAATTCCGTAGCCTCCACCATGTCCGCCGTAATAAAATCATTTTCGATGGCCATCTTATGCGCCAACCGTACGACCTTGGGGCAATACGGACAGGTGGGCGTGACAAACACCTGCAACCGTAACGGCGTGGTGATTTCTTTTAATAATTGCTTGGATTCTTCCGACAAACCCGACTCGCCTTTGGAAACATCCACAATGTCCTCCAGCACGGAAGAAAACTCGTAACCGGACGGAATACCATAATAACGAATTCCGTAATCTTGTGTTCCTTCGATGACCGTAGCAGGAATTTTATCGATATTGTACTTCTCGGCCATCTCTTTGTCGGTAACAAAATTGTACACTTCCAGACTCAACTTGTCGCTCAATTCACTCAGTTCTTCCAGAATCTGATGGGTTTCCCGACAGTACTGGCACTCGATTTCCTGAGTAAAGTAAATCAGTTTCACCGGATTGGTTAGTTTACCAAACATCTGGCGAATGTATTCACGATCCTTTTCTTGTAATAGTCCCATATCTTCCTCCCTTAGTTCAGGACGCTTGCGTCGTGCAGATAATAATCCAGGTTATTTTTAATCACGTGTTTGGGCACAGCACCGATCATCTCGTCCACCACTTCGCCATTTTTGAACAGCAAAAGGGTAGGAATACTCATGATATTGTATTTCATTGCCGTGCCGGCATTTTCATCCGTATTCAGTTTGACAATTTTTAGCCGTCCCTGGTATTCCTGGCTTAATTCTTCCAGAATGGGCGCGATTAAACGACAGGGTGCACACCAGGGCGCCCAGAAATCCACTAAAACCGGTATGGGCGATTCCAGCACTTCTTTGGCAAAAGTGTAGTCTGTTACTTGCACAGGCTGCATTTAT
>CAZJNP010000774.1:0-1515 GCA_964547355.1 uncultured Calditrichaceae bacterium | reverse complement strand
GATTTATGGTTCCGGCTCAATGTGTTCCCCATCCGGATACCGCCGTTGCATGAAAGAAAAATGGACATTCCGGCGCTTTTGCAGCATTTTATCAGTTTAAAAGCCAGGGAATTAAAATTGCCGACTATTCCAACCGTATCACCCGGGGCAACAGATTTTTTAATGGACTACCACTGGCCGGGTAATGTAAGAGAATTGCAGAATATTGTGGAGCGTGCCCTCATTCTTAATCCGTCCGGGCCGCTGACTTTTAGCCACGCGAACCTGCCAATACAAAAAGAAAGCAGAGAATTTCGGGAACACATTCCTGAAACAGATAATCTCGATGAAATGACTGCCCGGCATATTCGCAGGGTGTTAAGAAAAACAAAGGGGAAAATTCACGGACCTGACGGTGCGGCCGAGCTACTAGGAATGAATGCGAGTACCCTTAGAAACCGGATGAATAAATTGGGGATTGAGTATGGTAGAGGAAAATGGATTGGTTAATAAATTGAACGTTGAGGGGTAAACAAATTCTGTTGGATTTAAACAATGTCTTGATTTTGCCTTAGGATCGAGCGCTTTGCTGCCTAACGGAGTTCACCTACCGAAAAACGCGGCCAAAATACTTCAAGTTTAGGCCGAAATCATGCCCCGAATTTTTCGGATAGATTCAGCGATTTGTGGGCGCCGGGGGGATAATACACATGATAAAAACAGCTATTACTTTAATATCTGCCAACCACAAGCAGACAAACTTGAACTAATGTACTCGTATTTTTCTTGGTTGTTGTACCAAAAACTACCATCTCTTTCAATAACAATTCCGCCAAAAAGGTTTTTCCCTTTTTTATTTTGTTCTTTAATATATTTTGCCAAACCTTCAGCTTTCGGCCCAGCGGTTTCAGCGGTTATTCCTGCTTTAGTATCAAAAAGGCCAATTCTACCATCTTTATATTTTACAATCCAATCTACATAAAAAGGTATATCATCATCACCTTTTTTATAGGGTACAGCAAAAAATGTACTATCATGTTCACCATTTTTATACCACCATTCAATTTCATCTGATTTAGAATCAAGAAACTCTGCAAAGTTCTTTTCTACAGTAGAAGCTCGGACATATTCATAAAATGGGTATAATATTGAAAGTTGTAAATTTCTGGGTTTATATTCCTTTGAATAGGTAACAATTAAAGGAACTTCCCAATTTGGATCTGGTTCTAATTCTTTTGAACGTTTTGAAACTTCAGAAAGATAACTTTCTTTAGCAAGATTTATTACATCTATAAAATGTTGCTTATTTTCTTCTGATAAAACAATATTCTGAACATCAACACTTGCATATTGAAATTGAAAGGGGAATTCTAATTTAAAAAAATCATAAATTGATTTATTAATTCTTTTTATGGAGCGCTCTTCAGGATACAAAGGTGATAAAGCTTCAATAGAAAAATTGTCAAATAAAACCTGGATTTCTTCTTCTTTTAATTCTTTATTTACAGTATCCCCGGTGTGTTTATTAAATATATC
>CAZJNP010000773.1:0-1520 GCA_964547355.1 uncultured Calditrichaceae bacterium | reverse complement strand
AGATTACTGATAACCTATATTGGACAAGTATAAATCGAAACAAATTCTAAAATCAAGGATTTGCAAGATGTATAAACTTTTAGCTATTGACGATGATGAAAAATTCTTAAACAGCCTGGTAGGACTTTTAAAATACAAGCAATACGATGTCACGCCGATTTCCAATCCGACCATCGCCATGGATTTAATCCTTCAGAATGATTATCACTGCATTTTACTGGATGTCAAGATGCCCGGTATTGACGGCATTTCCCTGCTGGACCAGATCATGTCGGAAAAACCGCACATACCGGTGATCATGATTTCGGGTCAAAGCACTCTATCCATTGCCGTGGAATCCATCAAAAAGGGAGCTTTTGATTTTCTGGAAAAAGGATCCGATCTGGATCGCCTTTTGATCACCTTGCAGAACGCCATATCCAGACACGATCTAACGATAGAACGCCATTTACTATTAAATGAAATTTACGAACAATTCCAGATGATTGGTCAAAGCGCTGGCCTGAGGAAAGTTTTTAATCAAATCGAGATGGTGGCATCTACCGAGGTCAAAGTACTCATTTCCGGTGAAACCGGTACCGGTAAGGAATTGGTGGCGCGGGCCATTCATTTTAAGAGTTCAAGAGCCGGTAAGCCCTATATCAAAGTCAATTGTGCGGCCATCCCGGAGACGCTGATTGAAAGCACCTTTTTCGGACATAAAAAAGGCAGTTTTACCGGCGCGTACCAGGATCAACAGGGCAAATTCGAACAAGCCCATGGCGGTTCCATCTTTTTGGACGAAATCAGCGAATTGCCGTTAACCGCCCAAGCTAAGCTTTTGCGGGTATTGCAAGACGGCGAAATCGAAAAAATCGGCGAACGCATTCCAAGAAAAGTGGATGTACGCATTATTGCCGCGACGAATAAAAATTTGAAGCAATGGGTCATGGAAGGACGTTTTCGCGAGGACCTTTACCACCGTTTAAAAGTCTTCGAAATTCATATCCCGCCATTGCGGGAACGTGTGGAAGACATCCCTTTGTTGGCCCAGCATTTTCTGCAAAAGTTTTCCGAAAAATACAATAAGAAAATCGTGGAATTTTCTCCCCAGGCCATCAAGATTCTCATGCAGCAAGAGTGGCCGGGCAACGTGCGCATGCTGCAGAATATTGTCGAAAAAGCGGTTATTTTCGCACGGGAATCGATTATCAACGCTCAGGAAGTCATCCAGGCACTGGAAAGTAATATTGACACCGGATTGATCATTGAAAAGGATTTACCATTAAAAGATTTTTTAGAGCACCAGGAAAAGGAATATCTCCGCCGCATTCTTATTTTGTGCGAAGGCCGCAAGCAGGAAGCAGCTGAAATGATTGGTGTGGATCGGGCAACACTGTGGCGCAAAATCCAAAAGTACGGCCTGGACCCGCTTCCGGATTAATCAATTATGTAATCAAAATAAAACGCTTACGATAGAAATGTACTAGCCGACGCCTACCGCTCCCCGCCGGAATTATAAACAAATCCCACCCACGGGA
>CAZJNP010000772.1:0-1522 GCA_964547355.1 uncultured Calditrichaceae bacterium | reverse complement strand
ATAAAAATTATTTAAACAATAAAATAAGTTTGGCTTTCCGTTGAGTTCTGGGGGTGAAAGGGGAGGGAAAGGGAAAAAGGGTATATGGTTATTTGAAAATTGATTACATCTCTCTGTCCCTTTATAACCTTATTCCCTTATTCCCAAATTCATGATTAGAATCTATCCGGGTAAGTATGCACAGATCCAAAGATCTCACTGGAGCAGCTTCTTCCAGTTTTGAACCAAATACGCCATATCCTCCACTTCTTTTAGTTGAGCTAAAAATTGGCGGATTTTTGCATATTTTTTCAATTCATTTTCGTTTAATAATAATTCTTCTCTGCGGGTACCAGAAGCATGAATATCGATGGCGGGGAAAATCCGCTGCTCTGCGCATTTTTGCGAAAGCACCAGATCAAAGTTGCCGGTGCCTTTGAATTCCTGATAAATCACGTCATCCATGACGCTGCCGGTATTTACAAGGATGGTGGCCATAATGGTCAGAGAACCGCCGTTTTCCATTTTACGCGCCGCGCCGAAAAACTGTCGCGGGTGGTTCAGTGCATTGGCACTTAGTCCGCCGCTCATGGTGCGTCCGTGGCTGTTGGTTACCTTGTTAAAAGCCCGTCCCATACGGGTAAGAGAATCGATTAAGATGAATACGTCTTTTCCTGTTTCGGTCATGCGCATAGCGGCGTTCATGGAAAGGTGGGTCATCCGCAGATGGTTCTGAACGCTTTCATCGGCTGAAGAAGCCAAAACAAATGCGCCTTCCAGCGAACGCTTGAAATCCGTCACTTCCTCAGGACGTTCGTCGATCAATAAAACAAACAGTGTGATTTCCGGGTGGTTTTGCAGAATCGCATGGCCAATGTGTTGCAAAATGGTCGTTTTCCCGGTTTTCGGCGGTGAAATGATAAGACCGCGCTGACCTTTACCCATCGGGGTTAAAAAGTTCAAAATATTCCCCATGGCGTCATCTTTTCCCAACACCAGGTTAATACGTTCATGGGGATTGACACTGATATTCTCCTTAAAGGATTTTATTTGATTGTAATGCGAAACAGGTAATTGATTAATAGTTTCAATCTTTACTAATTGCAGGTTATTTTTTGCACCTTTTTCCGCTATACCTTCCACCAGGGCTCCTTCTTTGAGCCGGTATGTCTGAATGATATTTGGAGGTACATAAATATCTTCTGCGGACGGGCGGAAGTTGTTTTCAATTTGTCTTAGAAAGCCGAAACGGTTGTTGATAATTTCCAGATATCCTTTTGCTTGGTTCATCTTGCATTCCTGATATTAAAAGTTTCTATTAAAACGGTTTAAATTCGGTGAAAAATTAATTCTCATCTGATTATAATATAATGATTCGATGATATCGTTGATTTAAAAATTATTAAGAACGAAAAAAACCCGGAAGAGCCACGCAGCCATGCCATAAGGCAGAACGACCTGCTGGAAGATGAATCGATGTTCCCTAACGATCATAGAACCGATTATCAACCCGAGCATTTGAGTTAATATGATTATTTTTAAC
>CAZJNP010000771.1:0-1536 GCA_964547355.1 uncultured Calditrichaceae bacterium | reverse complement strand
GACAGGGCCTGGGAGAAGGGCGATGATTTCAAATTATCTGATGATTTTAAAGCAACCGATACGGAAGACGGCGGAAGAAGGGATAACAGCGCTTTCGATAAAAAGAGTTTTGGTTTGAAATTACATTATCAAATAGCAGATAATCACTCTGTTGGATTTAATTATAATTTTATAGATAATAGTTACAACATTCCGGTGGATTCAAAAACCAGCCGGCCACGTTATTGGAGATTCCCTGTCTGGAAAAAAAATGTTTTCAGTATTAACAGCAAACACATTTTTGGCGATTATTTTTTATTGCGTAGTACGATTTATTATGACAGTTATTTTAATTTACTAAAATCGTATGATGATGCGACGTATTCTACCCAGGACCAGCGCTGGGCCTGGAAGTCAACTTATGATGATCATTCAGAGGGCATCATACTATATCCGTCATTAAAGATTTTTAATTTTGGTAGCACGAATGCTGTACTCGCTTATAAAAAGGATGTGCACAAAGAAGAATTCAGGGATTTTGGTTTCGAACGATATGAGACCGCAATCTATTCGGTAGGAATTGAGCAGGATATAAGATTCAATGAGGCCAATGTGGCCGTATTCGGCGCTGACGTAAATTATTTGCAGCCCCTTTACGCAAACGACTTACCCTTGCGTGATCCGATTTTGCTTTTTAACGAACAAGTGATTTTCCAGCATAAATTTAACAATAAATTTACTGCGCATTTTTCAATAGCGAAAAAAAGCCGTTTCCCCACATTAAAAGAACTATACTCCGAAAGGTTAGGGCGTTCTATTCCTAATCCGGATTTAAAAGAAGAGCACGCTTTAAATACAGATGTGGGAATTCGGAAAAACTTTTCGCATGGCTATTTGCAGGTTTCATATTTTTATAATAGCTTAAATAATTTGATTGTTGCAAAAGAACTGGGAAATGAAACGCAGCAAATGCAAAATATTGGCAGGGCGCAATTACAGGGCACAGAGATTGACGTTAAAATGAATACCGGGAAATTTAATTTATGGGCCAATTATACGTACATGATAGCCGAAGATAAATCCGATGACCGCGTAAGCAACCATTTGGAATACCGACCAGAACATCGGTTTAATTTCCTGGGACAATGGCGCTTCTATCATAAAATGTATTTGGATTTGGAATTGAATTATTTGGCCGGTCAATATTATCAAAATCCTTCATCAACGGAATGGGAAAAGTTAGACGATTATGCGGTACTTAATATAAAATACAATTATCATATATTTGATTTCCTGAATTGGTATGTTCGCATTAACAATATTACAGATAAAGATTATATGAGTGAGTACGGTGTACCCATGCCGGGCAGAGAAATTATTAGCGGTATACGTTTTGCCTTATAATTGTAGTTTCTCCGGTTAAACTTATGGTAGCCGCAATACGCCATGAAGAGCGAAGGAATATTTGATTAAAGTTAACAGAGTGAAAAGCTATTGAAAGAAATTATTGGAGGATGGTTTAAAGAGCGGACAATTTGATCCGGCATTGTTTAAACC
>CAZJNP010000770.1:0-1536 GCA_964547355.1 uncultured Calditrichaceae bacterium | reverse complement strand
AAAGTGTATAGTCTTAAAAAACTTTAAATACCTATAAAGATACCAAAGAAAACGCTATTTAATAACATGGTATCGCGTCTAAATACAAAAAACTCCGGCTATACCGGAGTTTTTTATACTATAAGAGAGCGCTGAACGCGCTTTCCTCGTCTGGATATACGGGAAAAACATCCTGCAGCTTGGTAATGCGTAACAGATTCTGAATGCGCTCGGAAACGTGAATTAACGCCAACTGTCCACCGTTGTTTTTAAGAGTGGTAATAGCGCCAATCAAAATACCCAATCCGGAGCTGTTCATCCATTCCACATCTTTCAAATCGATAATCAGTTTTTTCTTATCCTGATCGATCAACGCATGAATTTGATCATTAATCTGCGTAGCCTCCGGTCCGCCCATAATCTTTCCCGATAACACAATTATGGTAATTCCTTTTTCTTCCTTTACGGATAGAGTCATAGCTATCCCCTTTACGCTATCACGCCTTTTTTGTTTTCCAATCGAGAACAATCGGGCTGGCAATAAAAATCGAAGAATAGGTACCGATACCAACGCCGATGATCAGAGCCAGGGCAAAGGTGCGGAGCACTTCCCCGCCAAAGAAATAGAGAACAGCCACAACCATCAGGGTGGTGCCGGAAGTAATGATTGTTCGACTGAGCGTTTCGTTGATACTACGATTAATGGTATTGCTTAAATCCAGCGCACTTTTCTTAGACGCCCGGATATTTTCCCGGATTCGGTCGTAAACCACGATGGTATCATTAAGCGAATATCCCACAATGGTTAAAACCGCCGCAATAATAGGCGCGGATATTTCCACGTTAAACAAGGAAAAAATACCCAGCGTAATGGTCACATCGTGCATCAAAGCCGCGATGGCGCCTACGGAAAATTTAAACTCAAAACGCCACATAACGTAAATCAAAATTAAAACCATGGCCCAAAAGATGGCCAGCATAGCGTCGATGATCAGCTCGTGGCCGATTTTAGGACCGACCTTTTCCACCCGTTCGATGATGAAGGGATTGTCCGGCAAGGCTTTTTTGATCACATCTTCGAGCAGATTGGCGATTTCTTCTTTGGTGGAAACATGCCCCACCCGGATGGCCACTTCGGTTTCGGCGCCAAAGTATTTGATTTCCGAATCGCCGAATCCTTGCGTAGAAAGCGCGGCACGTAAATGCTCAATCGCTACCGGCTTTTCGAACCTCAGCTGAACCAACGTTCCGCCGGTGAAATCAATTCCGTAGCGCGGGCCGCCGTGCAAAATTAACGATACAATTGAAATTAAAATCAGGATTCCGCTAAAAGCATATCCTAATTTCCGTTTTTGAATGATCTTATAATTTGGATTAACAAAAACATGCATTTATCTGTTTCTCCTTTCAGTTTCCAGACCGCCGGTTAAATACTTAATTTTTTAACCGCGCGTTTTTCCAGCGTATAATCAAAAATAACTCGCGTTACGACGATTGCCGTAAACATACTTGCCACAATACCAATCATTAAAGTTAAGGCAAAACCCTGAATCGGTC
>CAZJNP010000769.1:0-1538 GCA_964547355.1 uncultured Calditrichaceae bacterium | reverse complement strand
ATAAATATACCCGGCTGGAGATCACTGACCTGGGGATGAAGTACCTGGCAGATCATGTTTTAAAAAGCAGGCAGAAGGGATAGACCGCTCTGCCTGCCAGGGTAAATCAAGGATCCCTTACCATTATCTGCCGACTGTGGTTAGGGATCCAGAGGCGTGTGGCGATAACCTTAGAAAAAATCTGGATTAACGGCAGAGGGTTTGGTTAAAAACGTTCTGTTCTCTTTTCCCGCTCAAATTTTTCAACTTCTTTTTCCAGCTCCTGGAACCCCTGGAAAGCCCGAAAACGCGTTTCCAGTTCCTTCTTTTTCTTTACCTGATTAACAAAATTGGCATAAGCCTGACCCAGGGGGTATTTCATCAAAATAAAGCCTTCGTAGCTGTTTGGTTTTTCACAATAATCTTTTTTTATGATTTTGCTTCCATGTAAAACGGTGGAAACGGTGGTTTTAATCGCCACAGTAAGCGATTGCGCAAGGGTGGGATCGTCCATAGAACCCACTTCTTCGTTGAATTTTTTCTGAAGGGCATTAAGCTTTGTTTCCAACTGACTGCCGATTTGCCGGCGCGCTACCATTTCTGCTTTGGTAAGTGCCATTTGTAAATCTTTGGAATTCCCCATAGCGGAAGCGTAAAGAAAGGTCGAATCGACCGGCGGATTTAAGAACCAGTCCGGTTTGCAGCCGTCTCTTTTGGTTAGTTTACCGCTTCCCCCGCAGGAAGCGATCAGTAAAGCCAAAATACTTAACGTTAAGGCTCGTGCATACTTCATGGACATTTCCTCCTTTTTCACTTAAATGAGCTGGTCGTGTAATTTAAATACGATATCCATCTGAGTGTTATCTTGTCGCCAGTTGGGGATTTTATTTAAGCAGCAGCATCTTCTTCACCTGCACAAACTTACCGGCGGTAATTTTGTAAAAGTACACGCCGCTGGGAAAAGCTGTTCCGTCAAAAGCAAGCGTATGGCGACCTGCCTTTCGTTTTTGGTTTGTTAACGTTTTTATTTTTTGCCCAAGGGCGTTGAAAATCAAAATGCGCACATGCGATGCTTCCGCCAGCTCGAACGAAACCATCGTAACCGAATTGAAAGGATTGGGATAATTTTGATGGATTTTTACGGAGACGTTTTCGGTGCTGTGGTGTAAACGCACCGCTAGGGGCCGTTGACGATGCGCTTTGCCACAAACGCTGACGTCTTCCAAAATATACCAGCCGTATCCGCCGTAAATCCGATCGCGGTCGGAATATTGATACTGGTTTTCGTGAGAGGCGGTGCCGGCGCCGGGAATGAGCGTCCTGTTGAGCTTACGGTAGCTGTTTTCTTCCGGCGGGATGCTGTCCGCGCTAACTGCCCGGTAAATATTAAATCCGGCATTATTGACTTCGGAATAGGTGATCCACTCCAGTAACTGCCCCCGGGCGGTTCGCTGGACAGAAAATGAATTAAGTGTAACGGGCAGGGAACCGTCTTCCGTGATGGAAAATACGGCGCTGTCGCTGTCATTCAATCCGCCCGGATCGCTGGCTGTAAAGAC
>CAZJNP010000768.1:0-1557 GCA_964547355.1 uncultured Calditrichaceae bacterium | reverse complement strand
GTAACGGACATAGCAATATCATTTTGAAAAATATTTTATAAGGCAAGAGACAAACTTTAAAGAAGACTATCATGAATGAGCAAAAGAACAAAATGTTTTTGATAAAAATTGCATACTGGCTGGGAATTGGCGCAGATGCGTTTTGGGCAGTTGTACTACTATTTCCTCAGATATTTGGCATTTTGATCGGTGAACCTGATTTCAATCCTGATTTACAACTAAGACTTGTCATGGGGCTTGGGGGGACACTGATGACAGGCTGGACATTTCTTCTTTTATGGGCGGTTAGAAAACCAATCGAGAGAAGATTTGTCATTCTATTAACAGCCTTTCCCGTTGTATTCGGTTTGTTCATCGTTGCACTTGTTGCATATTTAGATGGAAATACTGCCTATATGTGGATTATGATAAAATGCCTAATACTAACAATTTCTATGGTTACAAGCTATATACTATCTGGTAAGATGGTCAAGGAAAAAGAATAGAAACGTAATTGTGTTATTAATGAGAGATAAGTATGACTAATAGTAATAAATATGAAATTACTTTTCCAGTTGGATACCATCAATTCAACAAAAACAAACTTTTTAACTTTACGTTGAACCGCTGGTATTCTTTTGGCTATGCCAGATATGCAGATATGCTTGAAGCCGGGGAAAAAATAAAGAAGTATGAGGACTGGAAAACGGAAATGATCAGGATTGCAGACAAGGCATTAAATGAGAATAGATTGATGAATGCTACTATCTATTATCGTAGTGCAGAGTTTTTTACTTTTCTTCAGGATCCTGATAAAGAAGCCTTGTATGATAAATTTAGTGAACTCTTTTACAAAGCGTTTAAGGAAGACCAAATTCAAAGATTTAAAATTCCTTACAATGGCTCATATTTACCGGCGATAAAAGTATCACCGGCAAGGGGAAAGAAAGGTACAATTTTAATACATGGCGGGATGGATTCATTTATTGAAGAATGGTACCTGATGATGAAATATCTTGCGAATAATGGTTATGAAGTAATCGGTTTTGAAGGGCCCGGCCAAGGAGCTGCGCTTATAAAAGCAGGGCTTGCAATGGACATCAGGTGGGAGAAACCCACCTCAGCAATATTGGACTATTTTAATCTCGATGATGTTACGCTTATTGGGCTTTCTGTTGGAGGATGGCTTTGCCTTAGAGCGGCAGCATTTGAACCCAGGATAAAAAGGGTGATTGCTTCCGGGCATGCAATCCATTATATGGAAATAGTACCTGCACCTATTGCATGGATGTTTGAATTTTTTATGAAATTTGAAAATCTATTCAATAAAAGTGCCTATTGGAAAATGAAAAAGAATCCCAGAATGAAATGGGAAATTAGTCAGACAATGCATATTACAAAATCAGAAAGTCCATTGGAAGGCGCAAAAAAGTTTAATCTTAATTTATCAAGAGAGAATATGCATGCAGAAAAAGTCGGACAGGATGTTTTATTGTTTTCTGGGGAAAACGATCATTTTATACCAATAAAACTGCATAAAAGACAAGTAATAGCATTAATAAATGCAAAATCTGTAAC
>CAZJNP010000767.1:0-1558 GCA_964547355.1 uncultured Calditrichaceae bacterium | reverse complement strand
ATATACACAAGGCTGCTCATCCCGGGCAGCCTTTTTTATTTTTCATTCGCCGTTATCTTAAGAAATCCGTTAACCGACTATTTTCGCAAAAAGACCGCCTGTCTTCCAAGACAGACGGTCCTATGGAATTACCTATTTATCTGTTGCGAATGGTGGCCTGTGCCGCAGCCAATCTTGCGATGGGCACCCGGTATGGCGAACAACTCACATAATTCAGGTTTACCCGATGACAAAAATCTATGGATCGCGGGTCCCCGCCGTGCTCACCGCAAATACCCACTTTTAAATCCGGCCGGGTCGAGCGTCCTTTTTGCACACCCATTTCCACCAACTGTCCCACGCCGGTTTGATCGAGTGTTTGAAACGGATCGTTCTCCAGTATCCCTTTTTCCTCATATTCCTTCAGGAATTTTCCGGCATCGTCACGGCTGTAGCCAAAGGTCATCTGTGTCAAATCATTGGTACCAAAGGAGAAGAATTCCGCTTCTTCGGCAATTTCGTTGGCGGTTAAAGCGGCACGTGGAATCTCGATCATGGTTCCGACTTTGTACTCCACCTGGACACCTGTTTCGTCCATTACTTTTTCAGCGGTTTCCACAACCACCTTTTTCTGATTCGCCAATTCGGCTTTGGTGCCTACTAATGGGATCATGATTTCAGGCAGAACTTTTACGCCCTCTTTTTGCAACTGACAGGCCGCTTCCATGATAGCACGCGCCTGCATTTCTGTGATCTCCGGGTAGGTGATTCCCAACCGGCATCCGCGGTGCCCCAGCATGGGGTTGAATTCGTGCAACGCTTCAACTTTGGCTTTGACTTCTTCAACCGAAATACCCATCTCTTCGGCCATTTCTTTCTGACTGGCTTCGTCATGCGGCAGGAATTCATGCAGAGGCGGGTCCAGGGTGCGCACAGTGACAGGCAGGTCGTGCATGGCCTTAAAGATACCATAAAAATCGTCGCGCTGATAGGGCAGCAGTTTATCCAGCGCTTTGCGGCGGCCCTCCTCATCGCTTGCCAGAATCATCTCGCGAACGGCCTTTATACGGTCGCCCTCGAAAAACATGTGTTCCGTACGGCACAGACCGATTCCCTGCGCACCGAAATTACGAGCAACGCTAGCGTCGTGTGGGGTATCGGCATTGGTGCGTACGTCTAATCTGCGGATTTCATCAGCCCAGGTCATCAGCGTGCCAAAGCTGCCGGAGAGTTCCGGTTCAATGGTCGGTACTTTTCCGGCAATGACTTCCCCTCTGGAACCATCCAGCGAAATCCAATCACCTTCTTTGAATACTTTATCTTTAACGGCCATGGTTTTTTCTTTATAATCGATTTCCAAATCGCCGCATCCGGCCACGCAGCAAATGCCCATTCCGCGCGCAACCACAGCAGCATGGGAAGTCATTCCGCCACGGGCGGTTAAAATACCTTTTGCGACATTCATACCGCCGATATCTTCCGGAGAGGTTTCAATGCGCACCAGAATCACATCCTCTCCTTTCACTGCCCAATCTTCAGCCTCGTCGGCGTCACACACAATCCTACCATGCGCAGCACC
>CAZJNP010000766.1:0-1571 GCA_964547355.1 uncultured Calditrichaceae bacterium | reverse complement strand
GATTATGGCCGACGCTGCCATCATTTATAAAGGGCAAGCCTTTTACGGAGATAAGCTCACTGTCAAAATAAACGCCGAACCGACCTCCAGAAAGAGCTGTGATTTCTACTACCATTTAAGCAAAGGCAAAAACGAGACGATTGCTCTGGCCAAAACCGCCATGGTGTTTTTTGATTACGGCCAGAAAAAGCCCACCAATATTCCGGATAAATTTTTAAATTCCCTTAAAAAATCTGTTAAATAAATTTAAAATCATGCCGACAACTTGGTAAAGTTCCTCTAAGTATTTAAATTTAATATTTTGATCCTGATCGACAGGGAGTATGTGCATGTACAGCGTTAAATCCGATTACGACGGAGTGGTCGTCCTGTCCTTAAAAGGCAATCTGGTAAACGACGAGGACATCAACAAACTTCAGCAAGAAATTGAATCCGCCCTCAGAACAAACCCCAAAGGAATTGTGCTTAATTTAAAACATTTGAACTGGATTTCCAGCCTGGGAATCGGCGGGATTATCCGGGGATTGAACAAAGCCCGAAAAGTAAAAAATGACATCTATCTGGCCGGACTTAACGACAAAGTTCAGAACATCGTCTCCGTCATGAAAATCGATAAGATCATGAAAACCTTTTCTTCCATTCAGGATGCCGTAAACACATTCTCAGGCGTTTAACGTAATCAATACTAATTTCCTTTCGCTCTTGTTTTGCTAATACCAGGTAACCTAAATTAAGCAATGATGACCAACCAAACGATAACCGTGGTGTCCGGACTGCCGCGCTCCGGGACTTCGCTGATGATGCAGATGCTCCTGGCCGGGGGAATGGAGCTGTTTCACGATACAGAACGTAAACCCGACGCCAGCAATCCAAGGGGCTATTTTGAGCACCGCTTGGTGCGCGAGCTGCCCACGGACACCCAATGGCTTGCGCAGTGTCGGGGAAAGGCTGTCAAAATCATTTCCCATCTGCTGGTTTACCTGCCGGACACTTACCGCTATCAGATTCTTTTTATGCAGCGCGACCTGAACGAAATCATCCGCAGTCAGAACCGCATGCTGCAACGGCTGGGCAAACCAATCGCAGATGACGAAAACGAAATCAGGTCCAAATACGAACAACATTTAGCCGAGATCATCCCGTGGCTACAAAAACAACCCCATATGCGGCTGCTAACCGTATCTTACCGGGATGCCTTGTTCGAACCGGAGCGCACCAGTCGCCGGATTGCCGATTTTCTGGGGTTTGATCTGAACACTACGCAAATGGCACAATCTGTTGATCCGCGCCTGTACCGTGAAAAGTCAAACGCCAAAACCTGACCATATTTCTTTTCCATCAGAAAATTTACTCAAGTATCGGGTGTGACCACCGACAAATAAAGTGAAACAAAATTCAAAAAAAATAGTATACGTGATCGTTATCATAGAAGAATCAAGGCGTTAAGACTATTTTGAACGCAGTTTTTAAGTTGAACAAACGATAGGTGCAGTCATGAAACTTAAAATTAAACTGAAGATTAAATCTAAAGTCTTCTATTACAAGCCGGAAAATTATGAAAAAGCTAAGGT
>CAZJNP010000765.1:0-1573 GCA_964547355.1 uncultured Calditrichaceae bacterium | reverse complement strand
GGGTCAAATATCCCATACAACCTTTCGCCGATGATATTAGGGTTCCAGAGTAGCCGAGAAGCCGCTTCCAGCATCAAAAAAATAACAATCATCCAAACAATTCCGGTTGGAACGTTTTTAGAACTGGAAGTAAATAAATTCTTTCCCACCTTGCGCTCCCGCAAGTAAAATGAGTGTAAATATAATTAGATATAATGATCCGCGTACCCAACTTGGAAACCTGAGTACCAGCAGCATATCGTCTTTTATTTCCTTCATGGATTGAATGATTACTAATAAAAGAGAAAAAAATACAATACTTATAAAATATTTAATAGTGACCGGATCAAATTTAAAATTAAAGGCCATATTATGGAGCATATTTAGCATTTGATCAACCGATTGCGCCCTGAAAATCAACCAGCTTAAGCAGATCAGATGAAACACAACAACAATTCTGATAAATACCCATATCTGCTTTTGAAATGTTTTTTGGGGATTGATGCGCTGCAGGTAAGGTTTTAATAGACGATGTAGCACCAAAATAACTCCGTGATAGGTACCCCAAATAATAAACATCCAAGATGCTCCATGCCACAACCCCCCAAGAATCATTGTTAAAAGCAGATTTCTGTATGTAATCCATTGGCCTTTTCTGTTTCCTCCCAATGATATATAAAGATAATCTCTTAACCAGGTAGAAAGACTGATGTGCCATCGTCTCCAAAAGTCACTGGGATTAACTGCAAAATACGGCATTCTGAAATTAAGCATTATCTCGATGCCTAATAATTTGGCAAGACCTCTTGCAATATCGGAATACCCGGAAAAATCACCATATATCTGAAAAGCAAAGGCATAGACACCCATTAAAACTTCTCCTCCGGAGAAGACACCTGTTTTTAAAAATACAGCATCTACTATTTTCGCTAAATTATCTGCAATAAATACTTTTTTAAACAATCCCCAGAAGATGAGCCAGGAACCTTCGTAAAACTGGTCTTTTTTAATGGTTCGTTTTTTTAATATTTGAGGTAGTAAGTTTTTCGCGCGTTCAATCGGGCCGGCCACTAATTGAGGGAAGAAGGCGACAAATAACGCAAAATCAAGGAACTTTCTTGTCGGTTTAATCTCGTTGCGATAGATGTCTATAGAATAACTCATGGTCTGGAATGTGTAAAAAGAGATTCCAACAGGAAGGACAATGTTCAAAGTGACAGCATCTACACTCCATCCAAAAAAACTGAAAAAATTCTGAAAATTGCTTGCAAAGAAATTAAAATATTTGAAAAATCCTAATATACCAAGGTTGGTGCATACGCTTATGATCAGAAACAGTTTTTTCTTTTGTTTGTTCTCGGATTCGTATATTTTGATGCCACAGAAGTAATCGACGATTGTCGATATCCAGATCAGGCTAAGGAAGCGCCAATCCCAGCAGCCGTAGAAAAAATAGCTGGCAACAAGTAATAATCTATTTTGCCACTTATGGTCTAAAATCAGGTAAATAATATAGACGATTAAGAAGAATAAACCGAATTCGAGAGTGTTAAATAACATTTTTTTTAATTCCCGAACTGTTTGGTAAGTGCGG
>CAZJNP010000764.1:0-1575 GCA_964547355.1 uncultured Calditrichaceae bacterium | reverse complement strand
GATTAGAATTCTTGCTAAATTTCTAATTTCAGCAAATAAAATGATGGTAAGTAAAACATTTTCTTTTGAGTTTCATTGTATTTATTAATTTAACGAAACAAAGTCAAGCAAATTCAGATGCTTTTGCATCTGATATTGACGCAGTTCCTTGGACTTGATTAACAATTCCTCCCGGGTTAAGAATTCTACTTTGATATCATGTACTCCATCTTCTACAAAGAATTCCCCCACGTAACAGTTTTGCGGCATGGTTCTCCAGCAGCGAACATCCGGCTGTTCCGTAGCGTCCACCCCCACATCCACTGCGGCGTTAATCAAAGCATTGAGGAAAGGGTTATCACCGGACTCCTTACGCAATTTTTTCTTGGCCTTTGCGGCCGCGAGCCCTTTGGTAATGGTCCGTATCAGAGTTTTAAGATAAATGTAATTCCGTTTATCCTGAAAGGTATATTCCGCCACTTTGCCCAGGTCTTCCAATAATTCCAGCTCTCCCCGGAACTGTCCGTCGATATATACTTTTATCTTGGCGATTTTCGAACCGCGTCGCTCGATTACAGGAAAAGCAAATTTAAAATGGTACCCCGGTTTCATGCCCGGAAAAGGAATATTAGGCAAAGCAATCGGTGCAGTTAAATCGGTAATCCCGATATAATCTTCATAGGTCGTTATTAGCCCACCAACGGCCTTTTTAACCGGCGCAGGTCCGATAAAGACAATAACATCGATGATGGGCTGGTCTCTTTCCGGAATTCTCTTATGCAGAAAACGCGGCATGTCAAAGTAGTACACCTCTGGCTGCGCTTGGTAAGCCTGTCTTAGCTTATCCAACGAAATACGGCTGTCGTCCTCTGAGCCATCTGCGCGATAAATTAAATAACTGATGTAATGCGCCAAAGCGTCGTTGTAGAATTTCACTTTCTGTCTTTCAACCTGGACTTTGCCTTCTTCGGATTTATTGAACTGCTCGAAGATTGAACCGTATTTTTCGTCCAGTTCCTGCAATTTCAGATTTACCCGGCGTACTTCCACCAGCGCTTCTTCCGTCTGATTCAGATTAATATAGTCAAGCGCCTTAAAAATGTTCACGTAAATATTTTCGTAAATCTCGCCGTAATAATCCAGCACATTGTCGTTTAAAAGAAATGAGGCCGCAATTTGTGAAAGATGCTTCGTAAACAGCTCTTCCATAGCGCGATCGGCTTTTTCAAAATACGCGATGCTTTGTTTGTAGTCCCCTTTATAATAACTGACCGCTCCCTTATCCAGATAATAGAGAACCCGTTCTTTTTGGGTGTAGCGATTTTCCTTTTTCCCGCGGTCTATTTTTTTTATAGCCTGATCGTATTGTTCTAACTGGATATCTGTTACCAGGGAATCAAAAAAATTGACATGGGTGAGGGAGCTGGCGCATTGAACGATGAAACCTGCCAGGAGGACAACCAAAAAATAAGCAATCCACTTTTTCAATCGCATCTGGAATTTTTCCGATAATTGATAATTTCTTTTAAAATGATTTACCAGGTATATTTATCTTGCTTTATGAACTTCTTAATCTGCTTATCCCCTAACCAGACT
>CAZJNP010000763.1:0-1578 GCA_964547355.1 uncultured Calditrichaceae bacterium | reverse complement strand
CATTTACTTTAGCGGACCCAATTCTCTTTCCACCGCTTCCAAAATCTCCCCTGATCGCACCAATTCTTTCATCTTGGTGTGATCCTTATACAGGGGACGATCTTCATCCAGATAGTCCACGTATTTACGAATAACTTTTTTAGCGATTTGTACTCCCTTGCCAAACGTATGTGAGCGGAAATCCAGCGCCTGGGCCGCAGCCATCATTTCTATGCCTAAAACGCCGTAAGCGTTGTCGAGAATCTGGCCGTTTTTTATGGCCGTATTCATGCCCATGGAAACAAAATCCTCCTGGTCTGCCGCAGCCGGAATGGATTGAATGGCTGCCGGAACGGACAAAATACGCTGCTCGACAATCAACGTATCGGCTGTGTACTGGCTGAGCATCAAGCCGGAAAACATGCCTGCGCCCTTGGTCAGAAAAGGCGGCAATCCCGCGCTCAGCGCCGGATTATTCAGCCGGTTCATTCTGCGTTCGGACATCACGCTGACCATAGTGACCGCCGCACCCACCATATCCATAGGCAAAGCCACCGGCGTGCCCTGAAAATTCGCACCGGTAAGAGTGGTTTCGTCCTCCACCAGAAAAACCGGATTATCACCGACCCCGTTTAGTTCCGTCTCCACCTGCTCCCAGGCAAAGGCCACGGCGTCGTGAGCAGCGCCGATCACCTGCGGTGTGGAACGCATGGAATAGGCATCCTGCACGCGTTGTTTGATTTTGCCGCTGTACAGATCGCTTCCGTACAAACATTTGCGGATCGCTTCGGCGCTGCGTATTGCTCCTTTAAATCCGCGTTCGCGATGCAAACGGGTATCATAGGGTTTCAGGTTGGCCAGTAGTGCCTCCAGACTCATGGCGGCGGCGATCTCGGCCTGCCTGAGCCAGCGGTCAATATCATACAGATGCAGTGCGCTCATGGCGGTAAGCAGATTGGAACCATTGATGGTTGCCAAACCGTCGCGGGCTTTCAGCCCTGGGATTTTGATGCCTGCGCGTTCCATGGCCACCCGCCCCGGTAGCCGTTCCCCCTGATAATACGCCTCGCCCTCTCCCAATAATAACAAGGCAATCTGTGACATGGGTGCCAGGTCTCCAGAAGCGCCTACCGAACCTTTCTGACAAACCACCGGCGTTACACCTTTGTTCAGCATCTCCACCAGGGTAATCGTGATCTCCGGCCGGCAGCCGGAACGTCCGTTGGCGTGCACGTTAATCCGCCCGGCCATAGCGGCCCGGACGTATTCCTGCGGTGCGGGCTCGCCAATACCGGCCGCGTGATTGTAAATCAGATACTTTTGAAACTGCTCCACCTGCTCATCGGCTAGAACGACTTCAGAGAACTCCCCGATGCCGGTGTTGATCCCGTACATCACCTCCCGAGCGGCTATTTTTTTCTCCAACATCGTCCGGCAGGTCTTAATGCTCTGTAACGCTTGCGGGGACAATTCCACCTTTTCGCCAAAACGGGCGATTCGCACCAATTTTTCTATCGTCAACGATTTCCCGTCTAAAACGATGGCCATTATTTCTCTCCGACAGTGTTTGTTTTTACCAGATTTTTGAAGATACAAATA
>CAZJNP010000762.1:0-1580 GCA_964547355.1 uncultured Calditrichaceae bacterium | reverse complement strand
GTCGTAAGACTGGAGATGGAGGGGATTTGAGAAATTATGAATTATGAATTTTGAATGAAGGCCGAGAACCAAGTACCAAGGAATGGTGAATTTTGAGTTTTGAATGTTGAATTGGGTTGTCAGTTTTCGGTCTTCAGTAATCAGTTTTCAGTATAGGTGGTTTGGAGTCTGGGATTTGGAATTTGGAAGTTTTTTTTCTTCACCCTTTGGCATGTCCATGCACCAGACATTTTGAATGGCTTTCAACTTCCTATGTTTATAGGATTGTTTTTTTATTATCGGGCATTACCTTTACAGGGAAAAGAGGTGCTCAGAGTGCGGTGAACCAGTGACGAAATTATAAATTTTGAATTATGAATGCTGAATGTGAAGTCGTACCGGTTATGAAAATCGAAATCCGTGGAAATCTGTGTTTATCCGCGGCAATAAACGTGCTTACTTGATGACTGAATGGAAATGTTATGATCAACTACGCCATCGTGGAAGACGATCCTGAAATCCGCGGTAATATTGAGGACATGATAAATACCGACGAAAACTACCGTTGCATCATCAGCGTGGAGCGGGTGGAATTTTTATTGAATCGGCTGGATAAGGATAACCTGCCGGAATTCATTTTAATGGATATTAATTTACCGGGCATGAACGGCATTGACGGCACCCGTTTAATCAAAGACAAATACGGAGATCAGATCAATATCATTATGCTGACCAGTTATGATGATTCCAATAAGGTGTTTGAGTCGCTTAAAGCCGGGGCAACGGGTTATTTGCTAAAGACCACGTCGTTTAAAGAGCTCCATGACGCGTTGCACCTGCTGCATATCGGCGGCGCGCCCATGACCCCACAGATCGCTCGCAAAACGCTGGAATTCTTTCGGCCTCAAAAAAAAGTAACACAAAAATCGGTGCTTACGGAAAAAGAAAAAGAGGTGGTGCAGGGACTGGTGGACGGTCTTTCCTACAAATTGATCGCTGAAAGGATGTATATTTCTGTGGGTACCATTTACACGCATATCAAAAATATTTACAAAAAGCTGCACGTCAATTCCAAAGCCGAGGTCATCACCAAATCACTGCGCGGCGAAATATAACCGGCTAATGATAATTTTCCCGCTGCTGGTTTAGATGCTTATTTTTTGTTCTTTTGGAACTTAATTTGGTATTTGCGGTTTGAATTTTTTACTTGAGTGTCGAAAGCCCAGCGCCGAAATACGAATAGCCCGGCGTAACACGCCGCAAGGCCCCCAATTCCCACCCTATCACTGCGCTATTTCCCCTTTTTTCTCTTAATGATCTTGCGGGTTATAAATTAAAAAATCCTATAAATATAGGATTGTGACCCGGCTTTTTCATGTTATTTTATTAATGGAAACAACATTGAAATGACAATATTGCGGGAGTAAGAAAAGGAGGATAAAAAAGCTTATGGACATGCGGATAAACTTGGGGACGTGAGTTGTTTTTATCCGTTATTTCTATCGCAAGCTTAAAAAATGATTTTACTGCATAAACTGCAGATATCGTCGGAGTAATTTTAAATATAAATAGTGTAAGTTTTTCAAACCTCAGAAAGGAGT
>CAZJNP010000761.1:0-1582 GCA_964547355.1 uncultured Calditrichaceae bacterium | reverse complement strand
TTCTTATCCTGTGTACTTTGTTTTTCCTTGAGAACTTTGCTTAAAAACAAAATCTTTGTTACCCGATGCCCCAGTTCATCATGAAAATCCGCAACTAAACGCTTTTGCAGTTTTTCCCGTTCCCTATTTTTCTCTATTTCGATTTTCATTTTTTGTTTAATTTGATTTCGCTGAATGAATGCAACCAGGCTTAAGACAAAAACTGAAATCAAAGTAATAAACCACCATTTTCGCCATAAGGGAATATTTATTTGAATGGAATAGCTTTGATCCTCCGACCAAACACCGTCGCTGTTGGCCGCTTTCAATAAAAAAATGTACCGCCCACAGGGAAGACTTGGATAAGTGACCGACCTTTTGGTTCCGCAGTACACCCAATCTTTATCAAAACCAACCAAGCGATAAGCATAGCGATTTTGACGACTATTCTTATAATGGAGCCCTGTAAAGCTGATTTGAAGCGTATTTTGGAAATGCGGTAGTTCTACCTTTTGATTCGAAGATAAGCGTATGGTTTTGCCCACTCCCGCCTTTAAAGCGGCCCAAACCATAGGCGGAATATTATTTTTATGATATAGCGGAGAGAAAACATTAAATCCATTAACTCCGCCAAAAACAAAACGTCCATCTTTTAATTTTAATGATGCACCAAGATTGAATTCCAAATCCTGTAACCCATTGGAAGCATCAAAATTAACAAATTCTTCATTTTGCAGATTAAATCGTGAAATGCCTCTATTGGTACTTAACCACAAATTTCTTTCCGCGTCTCTTAAAATAGCATACACCACTTCATTGGCAAGACCGTCTTTGGCCTGATAAGAGCGGAAAGTTTCAAGCTTTTTGTTAAACTCAAAAATTCCCTTTCCATACGTTCCCAACCAAAGCAGGTCATCTTCAGTTTTAATTATAGATAAAACGGTTGTTTTTCTTAATGCCGGATAGGTTTTATATGATCCGGTAATTTTATTAAACTTAATCAGACCATCATCCCAGCTACCCAACCATAAAAGACTATCATTCTTATGATCTGCGAAAATTGTTACAATCCAATTTCCAATGGAATCCAGATTAGAAATCCGTAAACGGATTTTTTCCGTTTTTTCTGTAGCGGGATCAAATCGCAGCAACCCCTGGCCGTTGGTGCCAACCCAAATCACTCCGCGCGCATCTTCATGGATGGCGTAAATATGATTCGACGATAATAAAGCAGGAAAATGTTTTTTCCCTTTGTAATTAATTAATTTCTTTTGTTTGATATTATATCTGAATAGGCCATTATTTAGAGTACCGATCCATAAAAGATCATTTGTTCCCTCACACAAAGCATGGATGGACATTCCCTGCAAATGCGACAGACCCTCAGGTATTTTAAAATCGGAACCTGAAGCGGTTGCGTTAAAAGTACCCAGGTAAACACCCTGATTTGTACCCGCATAAATTTTTCCATGTTGCGTTTCCGTTAAAGCCCAGATACAATTAGCGGATTTATTGTGACGAGATGTGACATCAATCTGAAAACGATCAAAATGGACTTTATTCAGAGTAAAGCGATTAATCCCCCCGCCATTGCTGCCAATCC
>CAZJNP010000760.1:0-1584 GCA_964547355.1 uncultured Calditrichaceae bacterium | reverse complement strand
GTTCAAGATGCTTAAAGGCCTGAAAAATATCAAAACTGGCAGAAGAGCGGGCAGAGCCTTTGCCAATGCCGTCTTGTATGGAGATTAAAATGGTAGGCCGATGATATTTTTCCATAATTCTGGATGCAACTATCCCGATCACACCAGGATGCCAATGTTCGTTAGCCAAAACAATGACACGCTTGCGGTCTAAGTCTATGGTTTCGGCGATCATTTTTTGGGCGGAGTCAAAAGTTTCTTCATCGATATCCTTTCGAATTTGATTCTCCCGCTCCAAAATGCGGGCGATATTCCGTGCCTGTTGTGTGCTGTTGGTCGTTAACAGATGCACCGCTTTTTTTGCATTGGAAATACGACCTACTGCATTAAGCCTGGGCGCTAAATTAAAGACGATGGTGCTCACAGCGACATGGGCGTCGTGAAAACCGCAACTTTTAATCAGCGCCTCAATACCGGGTCGCGGCGCGGTGTTGATTTTTTCGAGTCCCCATTTAACGAAAATTCTATTTTCATCGATTAAAGGGACGATATCTGCCGCTGTACCAAGAGCTACCAAATCCAGATAACGTTCGGCAAAATAAGTATTCATTTGCAGGCTTTTTATAATCGCCTGAAGAACTTTGTAGGTCACGCCGCAGCCAGCCAATTCTTTAAACGGATAAGGATCATCGTTACGCTTGGGGTCCAATACGGCCACCGCAGGAGGAAGGATTTCTCCCGGTTCATGATGGTCACAAACAATCACGTCAATGCCAGAATCGATGGCAGATTGAATTTCCTGAACCGCGGTAATGCCGCAATCCACCGTTATGATTAACGAGGCCTTTCTTTGCCGTGCAACTTCGATACCTGCCAGGGAGAGACCATACCCTTCCGTAAAACGGTTTGGAATAAAAAAGGTTACTTTACCACCCAGGCGAAACAGACCGTCGTACAGAATGGACACGCTGGTTACGCCGTCCACGTCGTAGTCGCCGTAAATCAGTATTTGTTCTCCGTCTTGTAAGGCCTGAATGATCCGTTGGACGGCGGTGTCCATATCCTTCATTAAAAACGGGTCGTGCAGGTGGTTTAAATCCGGCTTAAAAAAACGCTGGACGTCCTCAGGCGTATAAAGATTTCGTTGATATAAGATTCTTGTTATTGCCGGGTGAATATGAAGTTCTTGAGAAAGGGATTGAATTTTTTGATCATCCACCTCGTCTGGGAAGACCCATTGGTATTTCATGGCCACCTCAATTAAAACCAGAGCGAATCCGTAAGCCGAATTCTGTTCCCGCAAATCGGGATGGTAGCCATTTATCTTACTTAACCGTTGCCGGCTAAGTTAAGCGATCTACCCCGAAGTGTGCCCCAAAACGGGACGCGTACCGGGCGATACGCTTTCGCAATACAGCGAAATCCTTCTATACTTGATCTTGCATCAGATTGGGTTTTTCCTGCCTCTGCTTGACGAACCTCTCGGTTTTCCTTCCGGAACAGAGCGGTGAGCTCTTACCTCGCCTTTTCACCCTTATCCCGCCGGAGCGGGACGGTATTTTTTCTGCGACACTCTCCATCCACGCAAAAAGCGCAGCCTCTGAT
>CAZJNP010000759.1:0-1588 GCA_964547355.1 uncultured Calditrichaceae bacterium | reverse complement strand
CGAGTTTATTTTTTTCTTCAATAAATCAATCTCTTCCTGAATGCGGAAAATTTTTGATCGTTTTTTGTATGCCGAATGCCCGGAAATTGCCAGAAGCGTCAAAAATACAAATAATGTAGCGGGAATAATTAAGGTCCACACTGGTCCGGCGAGCACATAGAAAATAAAAAAGACCAGTACCGGGACGGTAAAAAGGGAAAATTTCTTCAGTTTGCCAAATTCATCGATGCTGTTTTCGATTTCCCGGATTTCGTCATTATATTTTTTAAGATGCGAGTACATGCCGGAAAGATGCAGGTCGATTTCTTTGAAACGCCGTGCTTCCTTACTGAAGGAATCGGGCAGATTTTTATATTCGTACAAATCAGAATCGATGATATTGGTAAGGCGGTTCTTTTTAAACCGTAATGCGCGTAATTCTTCCTCGTGCTGCATCTTCATTTCACGCAGACTTTTCCAGAGCATAATATCGTTGCGCAATTTTAGCGGATCGAATTCCTTAATGGAATGAAATCGTTGTTCGATGATTTCTTGATTTTGTAATTCGGGGTTAAGCGTTAAAAGCAGACGATTAAGCAATTCCAAATCCTGTTCCAGACTCAGCATCTGTTTTTTTATCGTAAGGGTCTGAAGAACACCTTTGCGCAACAATTCGTATTTTTGATAGGTTTCTTCATTTTTATGTTTTTGATAAGCAGCAATCAAAGATTCCGCTTCGTTTAGTAAATATTTCGCCGAGTTGAATTTAAATTGGGGCGTAAAAAACAGAGAAAGGGCGTCCAGCACCAGAGCCGGTTCTTTTTCCAGAATGAACTGAAAAGCTTCGGTGATGAGATTTTTATCAACAATTAACGGAAAAATTGATTTGAGCATTTGCAAATAAGGGCGCGAATAGCCATTATCCACAAAATCCTTCCCCTGAAAAATCGGGCGCGTACTCTTGGCATCGGAAAGCAGGCAGGCCACAAAGTCGGTCTCAAAATCCCTTTCGATCATTAAAGTACGCTCGTCGGTTTTAAGTGTCAGGAATCCGGTGAATGTTTTAACCAGCTCCGGATTTCCACGAAAACGTTCTTTATCCTGCTTAGACAATCCGAAGATAATACCGACAAGGATATTAAATAGATGCTTTTTTTTATCAGATTCAATAGAAGCTTTATTAAAAAATGATTTTAACTGGGAAGAGGAGATTTGCGCACTGGGATCAAAGAGCTTAAATCCTGTAATATCTAACGAAACAACTTCCATATCGCTTTCTAAGCCTCAAATAAAATAGATTAAACACAAGTGTTACTATAATAATAAATGTACCTTTAGTCAATAGGAAAATGCATTTTTTGAGTTAAATTGATGAGAATCGATGTATATTTTTAAAAATATTCAAAATCTGAATTTTAACCACACATTTTGAAAATGGAAATACTTTACGGAGCAAGGAGCGATAATTGCATCCCTATGCGGTCTAGGGGCATTTTTCACCGAGGGGATAAAAGGGATTATTTTTCAGGATGGAGACAAATTTTAGTCATAAATTTATTTAAATATTCGTTTGGCAATAGCTTGCCAGATTAAGTTCTCGGTTGTATAT
>CAZJNP010000758.1:0-1588 GCA_964547355.1 uncultured Calditrichaceae bacterium | reverse complement strand
AATCAGGGGACTCTCCCCTGATTCCGTTTTATTCCATAGGCCTATGGCAGATATTTTTGGTATAGCTTTTTCAGAAAAAAACTGGCAGATCTCCCATCTCAAAACCACGGAAGCTGGCGCAGAGATTCTTTCAGTCAAAGAGTTGGAATACCCGTTTCCCTTTGCTTACGACTCCTTTTTCGACCGGACAAATTTTTCTTTAATGGCCTTAGCCATCAAGGAAGAAAAAATGCAAAAAGGAATTACCGACTTAGAAATATCTGTTTCTTTACCCGTTAATTTTGCAGCGATAAAACGTGTGGCCTTACCTGCCGCTTCTGATCCGGCAGCCCTTAAAGAGCAGGCACAGTGGGAATTAACCTCTTCCTTAACAGGAAAATTATCCGATTATAAAATAATTAAGACCGATAGCCAGTTCGACTTTGGCGAATACAGCGAGCACCTATTTATTGCCATTCACAAGGAAATTCTGCAACTCATTTTAAATGTGGTCGAAAAAATACATACAAAATTAAAACGCGTATGGCTGGATACAACCTCTTACCAATCTTTTTTAGTTAAAAACGGGCTTAGTGATCCGGAGAAAAATCAGTTCCTGGTAAAAATTGACAGCTTTCAGATTAAAAGTCATCTTTTTATTAAGGGACAATACTACCATACTTACATCGACCAATTGCCTTTGAACGCTCAGGGCGCCATAGACGAAATTGAGGTTTTATCCGTCATCCTCCAGCGTTTTAACGCCAGTAAAAACCTTATTCAACAATTACCGATGGCTACCTCCGAACAGATCCAATTTTTCTTTTTGGGTACTGAACTAACAAACGGATTGAAGGAAATCATTATGAACCATTTCGCATCCGCTATGCATCTTACAGCTACCATAAACGGTTCTCCGACCCATTGCATTGAGGCTGTCGGTTTGCTTTTGGATCAATGATTTACCGGGGAGAATATCATGCCAGACTATGATTTAATATCCAATTCTGATTTTTTTTCAGACGAAGAAAAAGAAGAAAAAAAACAGGAAGAACCTCAGGAAACCCCGGCCACTCCTCGTTCAGATGCCGAGGACGACGTTTTTGCTTTACCTAAAGAAGAAGAACCCGAACAGGTGGCTGCCGAAAAAATCGAAGAAACCGCCAGCGCCGATTTTTCTGAAGATATCCACCGTGATCTTCCGTTAGATGATGTTTCTGAAACACCCGCAGAACCTGCCGGACAAGAAGAGCCGGGCAAAGATGATGCTTCTTTGCTGGAATTTATCGAAGAAACCCAGGACAAAATAAATTATCGTCCCCTGATATATATCACCCTTGTGATCATCGTGCTGGTAATTGGGTACTTTGTAGTTACGACTTACTTTTTGGGCAAAAAAAGCGCCTCGCCGGAAAAAGAGCAAGCCGCAGCGCCACCTGCTAAATCAGAGGAAGTTGCCAAGAGCCCTTCGCCGGAAGAATTGAAAAAACAAGTGTTCTTAAATTCCATTGCAACGACCGCCAAAACCAATTTGAATCTGCTGACCAATATCTCCGGAGTTGCCGGGAAAAAAAGCCGCATCACCAGTATTTTGCTTTACGGCCAGGAT
>CAZJNP010000757.1:0-1599 GCA_964547355.1 uncultured Calditrichaceae bacterium | reverse complement strand
ATTCAAGTGCGCTACCAGACTGCGCCACGCTCCGAGCGGATGAAATTTACGCAAGGTAAAACACAAATGCAACCTTTTTAGCGCAGGCATATTTTGCTTTTTGATTTTCTCCTTTCACAGGGGTGTATTTTTTTTTTTGCGACAGGGATGTTACAATCTGGTATTCAACTAACGCATCTTAATTGTCGTACGGAAGAATGGAAAGTCCTGGGTGTCAATTCGTATTTTCCTGCTTAACTATGCCCGGATAAAAAAACAACGCCTTATAACCCAGAATATAATCATCAACTGCAGCGTTTTTTCCCGATTGCTGCACCCAGGTTGGGAAACCATATCGGGGATCAAAGTCATACTCAATACGGTAAACGTTGGTGTCGCCCATGGCAAATTCAAACAACTGTTTAACCGTTTTAAACCACCACCATGAACTTGTGTCTACCGGCGTCATGTCTGGATATTGTAAGATCGTTTGAATTTTTCCGGAACGGACGTAGATACGTGCGGACACACCATCAAAATCACACCAGAGACAGGATACTTTTTGGTCTAAAGTATACGTTTGAATATTCCATGCTTCCCAAAGAGCGAGCGCCTCTTCGATGGTTTTGGGGGGCTCGGGATTCGGTTCAACACCCCCATTGTCTTTTTTGCAATTAAAAAGTGAAAGCAACAATAAAACGCAAACGCTAAAGAGGAAAATTCGGCGCATGGTGAATTCTCTCCTGAATTAATGTTTAACGATTCCTGATACAGGTAACTCACTAATGTTTAAAAAAGCATCTTTCGCTATTCAGAAGAATTGTTACGAAAATGTTGTTTATATCAAAACAACCATTTTTTTAGTTTTCCTAAATAAAAGCAATTTGCTGCCCGGTTTTTTTGCGATCAGACGGTAAAAATAAACGCCGCTTGCCAACTTTCTTGCATCAAATGAAATGCTGTATTCACCGGCTGGTAGGTTGTTGTTAATCTTTCGCGCTACAATCTGCCCCAGCGTGTTATACACAACAAACTCCGTGTAGGCCGGTTTCGGTAAACTGAAAGATATTTTTGTGATCGGGTTAAAGGGATTCGGGAAATTCTGTTCCAAACGAAACGTTTTCGGAAGCGTCGTATGACTTTCAATACTTGTAATCGGTTTTGCCAAAGAATTCTCAAAGACTCCCAGGTCTGGATCAGAGCTATCCGGTTGCGCCCTTTTTTGATCGTCCAGATCGGTTAGCGGATACAGCTCCCAGTCCAGAGAATCTTTTCCCGCCCCAATGCAAGGAGATTCATCGGACAAATGGAAATCATCATTTTCTAAATCAATAAATTTAGGATCATCCTCAGAAATTTGAACCAGGGTCAGCTTTTGAATGTCATCTAAATTTCCGTTTATTCCGTCCACACCATCTTGAATATTACAGTTTTTAAACACTATTTCCTCGCCGCCCGTAAGATAAACGTTTTCTGTTCCCGATCCGTTATTATTATGATGAATAATCGAATTCATCATTAAAGTATGTTGGTTAGCGATCAGTAAAATTCCACTTCCATCACTCTGCGCATAATTATTGCTTAAGGTTATGAATAATATATTTCCATGGTGTAATTTAC
>CAZJNP010000756.1:0-1601 GCA_964547355.1 uncultured Calditrichaceae bacterium | reverse complement strand
CCCATATAGTAGGAAACGCAAACAATATCGCTATCTGTACCAATTGTATGATGATTTCGCGCAAAGTCATGACTCCTCCTTACCATTGTTTTTGGTAGTTGTTATAATTAATACGTATCCCATAATGATTGCTCGTTGGATCGATTTCCTTTAACGACATAACGGCTGAGCTCAGCGGACGCAAACATTAAGGCGATACGTTTAACGTCGCCAACATTTGAGCACGAAGCAATTTACAAAGCTGCGACCGGAACGCGTATGCGTTCCGTTGCATGCCCGGATTAGCTGCTGCTTTTAACGTATAATTGATAGATAAAAATATAATTAGTGCCTATCAATTACGATAATCTTAAAACCCATCACATAGAAGTAAATAGCTGTTCATGAATCAATTTTGGATTACCTAATACCGCAAACTGGATATTGTGGAAATATTGATTTGCCACTCGTTGTACATCTTCAACCGTCACCTTTCTAAGGTTCTCCACAAATTTCTCACCCTCTTTCCATCCAAGTCCGGAAAGTTCGAATCGGGCTAAAAATCGTGCCTGGGCAGAGTTGGTTTCGTTGTTTAAATAATATCGCGTAAGATACATGGTAATCCGGTCTTTTAAATCCTTGGGTGAAACAGGTTCCTCTTGCATCTTTTTCAATTCAGCCAGCATCACTTTGATTGTTGTATCTGGATCGACCGCACTAACATAGATTCCTGCTTTATTAGCATATTCGTTCGAAAAAAAAGCACGCGCAGCATAAGATAGATTACGTTTGGTGCGCACTTCTTCGAATATTCTCCAGCCGAGTATGTTTATTGCCATTGTCATTGGGTAAAAATCCTGATCATTTAAACCAGGTGCACTGAAGTATCCCATTATATAGTTGGTAGGTAACTCACGCTTTACAATATCCAGCATCGGTGTTCTGTGCACAACCTTCTCAGGAAAAACAGGTTTATAGTTTCCTTTTGGAAGTTGGCCAAATGTATTTTCTATCATCTGCCCAAGTTTATCCTTATCCACATTTCCTACGACAACCAAAAGAAGTTGGGATGTTTGCAGATTTTCTTTTAGATGATTTCTCATTTGTTCAATAGAAATATTTGTCATTGACTCTTCAACACCCCGCGGGTCAAACCTGTAGGCGTGCTCTTTATAAAAAAGACCATCAGCGATATCTATTAAATATGAATCCGGATGATCTTTACGTTGGCGGATGTCCACTAATAATCGATCCCGAACAAGTTCAACCTCCGGCTCCTCGAAAGTTGGATTCATGATGATATCGGTGAAAACATTCCAGGTTTCGTCAAAATAGCGATTCAGACATAGCAAATTTACGGAAGTAAAATCTCTGGTAGAATTAGTGGAAATTCGGGCAGCCGTTTTATCCAAAATGATGTTCAATTTTTCTTTAGAATAATTTTTACTCCCCTTTAATGCGCTCTCAAAAATCAAAGGTTCAATCCCCTGAGTCGATTCGTTTATGTTTAAGGATCCTCCTCTCAGATACAATTGGGCGGATATAATTTCATTAGCTCTATTTGGCTTTACAATCACTTTTAAACCGTTAATAGAAAATTCCTCAGCGACATCTGGTTTCTG
>CAZJNP010000755.1:0-1604 GCA_964547355.1 uncultured Calditrichaceae bacterium | reverse complement strand
CGGTAAACCTGCACTATTTATTCCAGTCCAACGCCATTCCCTAAAGCCTGATGCAACTCTACCCGTAAACACTTGCCAAACTTTTTTCCCCAGCAGGTTGCTAATCCACAGGCTAATATGCTCTTCCCGGTTAAAGTGTAAACGGATTTTAATTTCACCATTAAACGGATTGGGAAAGACTGTTATCCGGGCATCTACTACCTTTTGGTTCTCTGCACTAACGAGACGTGAGGGTTCCGGATAGGTAATCGGCCGTCCCAACAACCAGTCCACCGCTGACCACAAAAAAGGCCAATCTGAACCCTCGTCGTTCAGTTCGTCGGCAAAATCAGTACTGTCCCGGTCACTGTCTTCTTCAATTTCCGGATGCGGACCAAGCAGTACCACCCGACCCTGCCCATATGTAAAATTGATTGCCGCCAGGCTATCATGATAGGTCGCCCATGTAGCTAAAGTATCCACCACCACATTGACGTGGGGCTTAAACACCTGTCCGCCATAATACAGCATGGTTTCTTGTGCCGGTTCATATTGGTTGATTGGATTATTTGGATTCATATTTATTTTCGTCATCGTGTATTCGTCCCAGGGCATAATCGAGTCAATCGCCCCTCGGGAAACGCCGTCAAACAGGTCCAACGGGTAGTCCAGTAAACCGTCTTCTTCCCAATCTACCGAATCGCTCGCGAAATAAGCTCCGGCGCAGATCCCCAGATACCCGCCGCCATCCCGTACCAGTTGGCGGATATGTTCCAAACCGGCAGAATCAATGGCTACTTTGTAATAATAAGCATAACCGCCGGGAAAATAAATGGCCTGGTAATAGTCGCGCAAATCCAGTGTATTGACGTCCAGCGCCGTTATCCGCTCATGTGTGATTCCTTTCCAGTCCAAAAATTGCTCAAATGCGACCACGCCATCCGGCCATGCACCCAACCCGTTATCCGTATAAATCGCGATCTCCGCACCCGTTACGGCAAATAAAAATTTTAAATTCAAAAATAACAAAACACTAAAAAATATTTTACTATATACCCTTTTCACTCTGAAATTACCATGCAAACAATTTTAAAAAAAACCTTTTTCGGATTAAAAGTAGATCGGATCCGCAAAGGGAAAGTGAGTTACCATTTTATGCTTTAAAAATTAATGTAAGGATAAACCTTCCATCCGCCAAAAAAAAATCCTGGTAGGTGCTTTTATTTATACAATCACACAACTCTTTACAAATCGACGGAAATCAACACGGTTGTTGTTTTATTTTTTTTTATTTTTTCATAATCCACATTAACGCTGATTTCTGTATTCCAGATTTCCACATTTAACATCTTAAGTTTACGTAACCAAGCCCAATTTAGTTCTATTCCCGTTAAAAGCCGAAAAACGGGTCGAAAACTCACCCCCAGCCCATACGAACTTTCTCCTTTTTTTCCTTCTCTGCGAAAATGTCCTTCTGCGATTTTTATCATTTCAAAAACCGTAAAAAGGTACCCACTACGTATGTCTACCCCGGGCGATGTTAGCCCAAAAAGGAAAGCATCTAAAAAGTAAGGCGCTCCCTGTTTTAGCTGTGTTTCACCCAGTGCATCCGAACACTCATAATA
>CAZJNP010000754.1:0-1605 GCA_964547355.1 uncultured Calditrichaceae bacterium | reverse complement strand
AGAATTTTATGACTGATGAAAGTTGCACTTCTTTACAAATAGCTTAATAAAAAAGCTGACTCTTTTACTTTTGAGACAGCCTCAGCTTTTTCTTGAATTAATAAGGAGAACAGGAAATGAGATTGAAACTGATATTACCGATTGTGTTATTACTTGTTTTGGTCCTGGGAAGCTCAAACACTTATGCCCAGAGATTTGGTGGTATTAACTTTTCAAGTTGTATTTCAAAAGAAGCACAAGACCTGTCCGAAGAAGAAAAACAAGCCCTTCTCTATATGTGGGAAGAAGAAAAGCTGGCTCGGGATGTTTATCTGGCGCTGAATGAGAAATGGAATTTGAGAGTTTTCAAAAATATTGCTCGAAGTGAATCCATGCATATGGATGCAGTGGCACAATTAAAAAAGAAATACGAATTGATCGAGGATTCGGATAAGGATTATCCCGGTATTTTCAGGAACAGCGAAATACAAAAGCTGTATTACGATCTGGTAAAAAAAGGCGAAACGTCCGTAGAGAACGCATTGATCGTGGGAGCCACCATTGAAGATCTCGATATATTTGATTTGAAAAAGAGAATGGCAGCAACCGACAATGAAGACATTCTTTGTGTGTTTAAGGCGTTAACCCAGGGCTCGGAGAACCATATGCGGGCCTTCGTAAGGACCATGAAGACCTATGATATAAGTTATCAGGCCCAATATATTTCACAGGTAGAGCTGGAAAAAATACTAAGTCAGAGCATAAAGCGTGGTCAGGGAGCTGGGCGCGGAGGCGGTAGAGGAATGAAACGCTTTTAGTGTTCTAAGAAAACGGAAATGGGCCGCCCGCTTCGAGGCGGCTTTTTTTTCGTCCGGCCCGGTCGCTTTTTCGACGAATTGGTCGCTATAAAAACATAGGCGGGATTTTCCAGAGAATTGTAAAGTCTTTAAATATCAACAGGTTATTGAATATGTTTAAAAATTGGCACACATTATGAACAAGTTTATAATGAAGGCAAACAAAAATTGGAGGTGTGCCATGAAACGTAAGATGATCTTAATAGCAGGGCTTTTGATAGGCCTGATTTTACCGGGGGCGCTGTTAGCAAATCAATACGGAAGATCGGGTAATCATACAAAGGGACATGTGGTAGTCACTAAGACAAAACAAACGGTACGCACGGCTAAAACGCATCCGGTAAAACTGAGTTCCGTACCAAGCCGGTATCCGATTGTAGAAGCAAACAGAACAGCGGTGCGGGTGCGGGTAAAACCCCCGGCTCCTAAAGTGGAAGTGATTCCGCCACGGCCGTCAAGCATAGCCGTTTGGATTCCCGGCTACTGGTATTACGATGTGACCTTAGGCGAGTTCATCTGGATCTCAGGATATTGGGACTTAAATCCGTTGGGCTTTCGATGGATTCCTGCTCACTGGGCATATGTGGATGGCTATTTCGTTTGGACGGCAGGATATTGGCTGTACTAAGTCAAAAGAATTAGGTTTTAGAGCCGGCTTTCATGCCGGCTTTTTTGTTTTATAATACCCGCTACCCCCCATCCCGACAAAAAACTAGAAGTTTAATATAATAGGAAGACAGAAGGAAAGGGTTTAAATACCCCCCTGTTT
>CAZJNP010000753.1:0-1612 GCA_964547355.1 uncultured Calditrichaceae bacterium | reverse complement strand
ATTGTTATTCGAATATCGTTTAAACCACGAGAAGATACAAAATAATTAGTCGTGGTACTACTTTTTAGGAGATTCTCATATGGCAGATGTGGTAGATTATAAGATCTACGGGTCGGAGATGCAATCCGTGGAAATCGAATTGGACCCAGGTGAGAGCGTTCGCGCGGAAACAGGCGCCATGCTCTACATGGAAGACGGCATCGAAATGCAAACATCCACAGGAGGTGGCCTGCTGAAAGGATTAAAAAGGATGATTACCGGCGAGAGTTTTTTTATCACTTCGTTTATTTACCACGGATCGGGTAAAGGGCATGTGGCATTTGGCGCGCCTTATCCGGGAAAAATCATTCCGTTGGATCTTTCCAAAACAAACCGAGAGTTTCTTTGTCAGAAAGATGCCTTTTTATGCGCCGCCGCAGGCATCGAAATTGAAGTGGCCTTTACCAAACGAATTGGCGCTGGCCTTTTCGGGGGCGAAGGTTTTATTCTCCAGCGTCTTACCGGAGACGGCCTGGCCTTTGTGCACGCCGGCGGAACAATCATCGAACGTACTTTAGCGCCTGGCGAACGCTTGCGGGTTGATACGGGTTGCTTGGTGGGAATGAGCAGCAGCGTGGATTACGATATTCAATTTGTCGGCGGATTTAAAAACGCGCTTTTTGGCGGTGAAGGATTATTTTTAGCGGTATTACGAGGCCCCGGTTTGGTTTACTTGCAGACGTTACCCTTTTCCAGATTGGCAGATCGCATCTATGCTGCCGCCCGTTTCCAGCAAAAGGGTGAGAAAAAAGGAGTCTCAGGCCTGGGAGGCGATCTTTTAGGCGGTATCATCAGCGGCGATTGATGCTCATTTGTTGTTCGAAATGCCGATCCGATATATTTTTTTTATCCAGTATTCCACTTTTCCGGTGGGAAGCGTTACCACTTCCCACCTGGATTTATAAGCCGCTTTTACCACATTGTTCAGACATTGCCTGGAATGTACGGTGTTTTTTAACACGCGATGTTCTTTTACGCGTCCTTTTTTATTGATCAAAAGCAGCAACTGCACCTCACCTCGGATATTTTCTCCACAGGCGCCGGGTAAATATTCCAGAATTTGGCGCGGTAAATAAGGAAGGTCTTCGGCATCTAATGGACCGGCAGGCACTTCACCCTGAAAAGTTGAAGTCGTTTCCGGATATTCGATTAACACTTCTTCGGATATTTCCGGCTCGTCCGAAGGGACAGGTATGACCGGTTTGGCCGGTTTGGGACGTCTTTTAACCGCCTGACGCGTTCTTGGGATTTCAATAAGTTGCAAGCCGGGTGCCTTATAGATGGGGAGCGGCGGAATTTTATCTGCTGTGCGTGGATGGATAACAAAGATAAGAATAAGCATCAATAAACTGAAAACAAAACTCCATTCCAGGCGCGTTCTATACCCTTTACCTACGGCTCTCACCGGTTTCCCCTTTTAAAAACGTAAGCCCGGCATCACATCAATTGTTTGCCTTTTTGATAAAAATTTACTTTTTTTCCCTTACTAAACAAAATTATCTTGAAATCATCTTCCCATTAAACAGAATGCTATTTGTTTAAGTTAAAAACAACAAATTATGTTGATGTCATT
>CAZJNP010000752.1:0-1613 GCA_964547355.1 uncultured Calditrichaceae bacterium | reverse complement strand
AGGCTACATACTATTACCGGTTAGGCGAGACGCTGGTTCAAAGTAAAAAATATAAAGATGCCGAAAACGCGCTGAAACAAGCAGAAAAATTGAGCACCAACAGCACTATTAAGGCCGGTGCCAATTACTATTTAGGAATTGTTTACAAAAGCACTGGCAGAAAGCAAGCCGCCTTGAAGTATTTCACGAGAGCAACAAAAAACAGAAAATGGAAAGCTCCAGCGGAATATGAAATTGATCTGATTAAAAATCCCGATAAATACGCTTATTAAACTAAACCAAACATTTCCAAGAAAGGAGAAGTGTACCTGTCTATGATTACTGTTAAAATCAGAGAGAATGAACCCTTCGAAAAAGCATTTAAAAGATTTACCAAAGCATGTGAGAAATCCGGCTTAATGGCCGATATAAAACGCCATCAACATTACGAAAAACCCAGCGAGCGGAAAAAACGCAAACTAAATCAGGCGCGCCGCAAAATGCGCAAACTGATGGCGGAAATAAACCGATAAGACATTAAAATGACCTTAGAAGAAAGAATCCAGGAAGATATGAAAGCCGCCTTGCGGGCAAAAGAGAAAATGCGGCTGGATACGTTGCGCTCGTTATTTGCCCAGGTAAAAGACGAGCGCATTAAATTGCGCCCCAAGCGCGATCTCACCGACGAAGACGTGTTGCGTGTGATTATGAGCGCTGTAAAAAAACGCAAAGAGGCCATTGAGCTTTACCAGCAGGGCGGTCGTCAGGATCTGGTGGAAAAGGAACAGGCCGAATTGGAAGTGCTTCAGAAATATCTTCCGGAACAACTTTCTGAGAAAGAAATTAGGGAAATCATCGATAAAACCGTCCAGCAGGTGGGTGCGGCTTCAATCAAAGATCTGGGTAAGGTGATGGGGCCGGTCATGGCGCAACTCAAAGGAAAAGCGGACGGTAAATTGGTGCAATCCCTGGTCAGGGAAACTCTGGCTAAACTTTCCACATGAACTCGCTCGACGTTGTTTTAATCGTTATTATTGCTCTTTTTACAATCCGGGGGATTTTCCGCGGTTTAATTACAGAGCTGATTGTACTTATTTCTTTAATTGCCGGTTTTATACTGGCATTCAATTTCGCAGATAGTGGTATCGGCGTACTGCATAAATATTTTCCTTTGCTGCCTGATCAGGTAGCCCGTATCATTGCGTTTATTGTTATTTTTGTAACCGTCAATATTATCCTTCGTTTATTCGGTCGTTTATTAAATAAATTTGCCAAATTCGTTTATCTGCAATGGCTAAACCGGATTGCCGGAGGTGTTTTTGCCCTGTTAAAAAGCGTGTTGATCATCAGTATTGTTTTTATTATTCTCGAATCCATCCCCTTTGCGGAAGTTATCCAAAAAATGATCCAGGCGGATAAAAGTTTACTCTACTATCCCGTACGTGACGCCGGTTTGTGGCTATATCAGGGCGTGATGGCCATCTTGCCGGGTGCTTTATCCGTTACGGCTACAATTATGACCATGCTGAATCAGTCCGACACCATTAACTTAAAATTTCTTCAACCACACTAACCGGCACACTCGACAACCATGACAAGCTTCTCTCACCCCCGCCAGGCACTCCCACTATATA
>CAZJNP010000751.1:0-1616 GCA_964547355.1 uncultured Calditrichaceae bacterium | reverse complement strand
AGGGCAAAATAGTATAAAAAAAGGCCGCCCCCTTTTGGGACAGCCCCTTTTTTAATTTCACTCCAAATCGGCTAACCGTTAAACTTTTTTACCAGCAGCGAGGCGTTGCCGCCTCCGAACCCGAAATTGTTCGTAGCCGCGATTTCGATTTCCGCAGCGGTTGCTTTCCCCAGCACGATATCCAGATCGCACACTTCGTCCAGCGTTTCGGTGTTGATGGTCGGCGGGATCAGATTGTGTACAATACTGAGTACGGTGGAAATAAATTCTACCGATCCGGCAGCAGAAAGCAGATGACCGATCATGGACTTGATAGAAGTGATTTTAATCTTTTCGGCAAATTTACCAAAGACTTTTTTAATGGCGTTGCATTCAGCCTGATCGTTTAAAGGGGTGGAAGTGCCGTGGGCGTTGATGTACTGCACCTGTCCGGGTTCGATTCCGGCGTCGTCCATGGCTTCCTTAATGACCCGGATCATGCCGCTGGAGTGCGGATCGGGCGCGGTGAAATGAAAGGCGTCGGCCGTATTTCCGTAGCCGATCAGTTCGGCGTAAATACGCGCGCCTCGTGCTTTGGCGTGTTCCAATTCTTCCAGAATCACAATACCGGCTCCCTCGCCCATTACAAATCCGTCCCGATTTTTATCGAATGGTCGGCTGGCGTGTGCCACGTCTTCGTTGCGGGTGGACATGGCGCGTAGCGAACAAAAGCCTGCGTAGGGGAGGGGATTGATCGCGGCTTCGGCGCTGCCCGCAGCCATAATGGTGGCATTGCCGCGCTGGATCATACGAAAGGCTTCACCAATAGCGTTTCCGCCGGTGGAACAAGCCACGGATGGCGCGGCTAAAGGACCTTTAAATCCCAGTCGAATGGAAACCAGGCTGGACGCCATGTTAATCAAAACCGCCGGAATAAAAAAGGGACTGATCCCGGACGGTCCTTTTTCCCTCATTTTTTCCATGCCGTCCTGAATGGTCAACGCGCCGCCGATGCCGGAACCTATGATCACCCCGGCTTTGTGGGCGTCAAAACCGGACTCAGCCAATCCGGCGTCTTCAAAGGCCATGACGGCTGCGGCAATACCAAAAACGGAAAATCGGTCAAAGCGCTGTACAATTTTTTTATCCATCCAGCGCAGGGGATCAAAATTTTTAACCTGGGCGGCCATTTGCGACCGAAAGGCGCTAGGATCAAAATGGGTGACCCGTCCCACGCCATTCCTGCCTTCCAGCAATCCCTGCCAGAACTCATCCACACCGATTCCAATAGGTGTGACGGCTCCCATTCCTGTGACAACCACTCGGTGTTCTTTCACATTAATGCCCTTTATTTTTGATTCCGCGTTTATTTTCTATCATCATCGCCCAAATTTTTTTTGACTTCACCTTAAATAAAGAACAAGACAAAAAATATAGAATGGCTCTCTAAAAAACCGTTTACTAGAATGACTAATTGAAAATACAGAAAAAAGAAGATTCTTGTTTATGGCTGCAATCACAGATTTTATGGTTTTTTTGAATCCATTTGCTCCTGCTGCCATGGAACGGCGCGTTATTCCGGTTTAACAAGAGCGACAGAAATTTGAGCGTCGGGATTCAGGTAACCATAGTAATCC
>CAZJNP010000750.1:0-1621 GCA_964547355.1 uncultured Calditrichaceae bacterium | reverse complement strand
CCCTATTCCATTCAAAAACTGCTAAAAAAAGTGCGGGAAATACTGGACCAAAGGAGTTAACTGCTTTTCCCAATCATCCAGATTTTGGCTTTTTATTCAATGTTACAATTAATTGCTGCAAATGAGCGTATTGCAATAGGTCAGCCTGCTTAGTCGTAATTTTTTGCTTATTTTCCGGAACGACAATCTTTTTAAACCCCAGTTTTTCTGCCTCATTTACTCGTTCCTGCATAAACTTTACCGGACGCAGTTCACCATTTAACCCCACTTCCCCGATGAAGACGGATTTTCCACTAAAGGGCTGTTCGTCCAGGCTGGAAACCAGAGCCATGCAAATGCCTAAATCGGCCGCTGGTTCATGTAGCGGCAACCCACCGGCTGCTTTGATAAACACATCGTGAAAACTAAAAGGTTTGGCGCATTTCTTTTCCAAAACCGCCAAAAGTAAATTCATCCTGCGATGATCAATCCCCATTGCTGTACGCTGGGGAACGCCGAATTGCGTTTTTGCGACCAGAGCCTGCACCTCGATAAGAATAGGCCGCCGGCCGTGTATAATTGCCACGACCGATGATCCCGGATAGAGATGGCTGCCATTGGATAAAAACAACGACGAAGGATTTTTTACCGCCTTCAGTCCATCGGACACCATCTCAAAGACCGCTAATTCATTAACCGCCCCAAAACGGTTTTTAATGGCCCGCAGAATGCGAAAATCCGCATTACTCTCCCCTTCAAAATACAGAACCGTATCCACCATGTGCTCTAAAATTTTCGGTCCGGCAAGATTCCCTTCTTTTGTCACATGACCGATCAAAAACACAGTTATATTTTCTTCTTTAGCAATCCTCAGGAATTGAGATGCACAATAACGCAATTGACTCACATTGCCCATAATGCCATCGATGTTTTCACTGTAAATCGTTTGAATGGAGTCAATTACCACAATGGGCGGTTTATGTGCCATGAGCGTGGAAATGATTCTTTCCAGATTGGTTTCGTTGCTAAAAAGCATATCTGTTCGGTGAATATTTAACCTTTGCGCCCGCTGTTTAATCTGTGCAAAAGATTCCTCACCCGATATATAGAGCAAGGGTTGTTCGCTTTTAACGTGATCCAGCACCTGAAGCATCAGCGTAGATTTGCCGATGCCCGGGTCACCGCCGACCATGATTAACGATCCAGGAACAATGCCTCCTCCCAGAACCCGGTCCAGGTCTCCAAAACCTGTATTTATGCGGTGCGTTGGCATTGGTTCATCTTGGGCAAGGGAAAAAAGCTCGACAGCAACAGCGGAAGCTTTTTCCGAAAGATTGTCCGGCAATGCAACCTCTTCCATGCTGTCCCAGCTTGAACAATTGGGACATTTACCCAACCAGCGCGATGACTGATAACCGCACGATTGGCAAACAAAAACCGATTTACTTTTTTTGGCCATTGTTTGTATTTTTCTTATCTTGATTTATTGTTATTCGAATATCATTTAAACCACGAGAAGATACAAAATAATTAGTCGTAGTACTACTTTTTAGGAGATTCTCATATGGCAGATTTGGTAGATTATAATATCTACGGGTCGGAGATGCAATCCGTGGAAATCGAATTGGACCCAGGTGAGAGC
>CAZJNP010000749.1:0-1622 GCA_964547355.1 uncultured Calditrichaceae bacterium | reverse complement strand
GGGAAATTAGGTGCAGGATTTGTGCTATTGGTAAGTCCGCCGGACCCGCAGGAGCGGAAGGTTATGCCCATGCTGTTGTTTACTCCGGGTGTGCAATATGGTTTTGACAATGAAGATCATTTAACCTTCCAACCATGGCTGGCCTATTTTCTCGGAGAAGCCAACAGGCGTTTTGCTCCAATTGGCTTGGAATTCATATATAATCATAAGTTTTAAGGGGCAACCATGAGTTCGATTAAGTCTTGGGGGGCAGTGCTTATTTTTGCCTTTGCAATGGCGCTTGATGCTCAGGTGGAATCCTTCCCTAATGAACGGCTGGTAGGACACTGGGCCGGGAAAGGGCAGATCATCGTTCAATGGTGTGCACAGGACAGTCTGAGCTTTGATCTGACTATTCATCCCGATGGACTGGTGACCGGGAAAATCGGCGATGCGTCGATTACGCAGGGCAAGATCAGGCTGAATGCCTGGTTTTTGCGTGTTGCGTGTGTTGGGAAATAGTATGTATGTTGTTGAAGTTAAGTTGTCCGGCGCCCTGGTTGAAAAGGAAGCGATTACCCGGGATGGAATGAAGATCTTTCTGGATTACAGGAACGGAAAACTGGTCGGCGGATTTCATTCTACGGGCAGAAAGGCCGGAGTCAAGCGGGTTATGAAACTGAGCGGTACGGGCGTGAGGTTGGTGAAGCATGAGTAGCGGTCGTGCGCCGTCTTAAGTTCTTTTTAGTAGCTGAATAAGGCGGGCGTGTATCGAAACGCACCGCTTTTCCGCGTTAATCGACGGTTTTGCATGCAAGGGCTATTTCACGTACCTTTACGCAGGTATAAATTAAGACAATGGATTGCATATGTATTTGCCGCATGCGTGGCAGTCGTTTTTAGAAGAAGGATTGGATGTGGTGGCTTTCCACCGGACGTTAAGAAATCATCTAAACGCATATGATGAGGTGATTCCCCGCAAGGAAGATCTCTTTAATGCCTTGAAGTATGTGGAGCCTCAGGAGGTCACTTGCGTATTGTTCGGCGAGGACCCGTACCCCCGGATCACTTCTGCTAACGGCGTGGCTTTCTGGGATGCGGAGATAAAAAGCTGGCAGGATAAAACAAATGGCAACGGACTCAAGAATATTTTAAAAGCCCTGCTGGTGGCCGATGACCAGGCGGATTATTTTACGCCGATCACGGAGTGTCGGCAAATTGCCGTAAACGCCGAATTTCCTCAACCGAATCAGCTTTTTGAGCGCTGGCTTAATCAGGGTATTTTACTGATTAACACCTCTATGACCTATTCTTCCCCGCAGGACAAACGTAAACATTTTTCCTTTTGGCAGCCCTTCCATCGGGCTCTGATTCAGGCGCTTAACCGCCGGACGCCAAGCCCTTTTTATGTTTTATGGGGACGCAAAGCGTGGCGTTGGGAGGCAGATATTCGTACGACCATAGACGACGTGTCCAAAATCATCAAGCAGGGACATCCCACCTTCATTCATCAGTTTTTAGACAAGAAACGTCCCCGCTGGTCGCCGTTTGTCGAGCTTAGACAGCGCACCGGGCTGGAATGGTGATTTTTTTTAATATTTCTAAGAATTGTTTATACAAATTTTATCACACTTATCTCAACT
>CAZJNP010000748.1:0-1622 GCA_964547355.1 uncultured Calditrichaceae bacterium | reverse complement strand
TTTCCGGAGAAGTCGTTGTACGGACTAAATCAGGTAAAAAATTAACCCTACTTCGCGCTGGACAACCCATTACAAATGAACGTGGTGAAGTAAAATCGATTATGTCTATCAATGTGGATATTACGGAAAAAAAAGAAGCCGAGGAAGAAATTAAACGTTTAGCGACCGTCATTGAGCAATCACCTGAGGGCATTTTAATTACCGATAAAAATGGAACCATCCAATATATAAATCCCGCATTAGAAAAAATAACCGGTTATCACAGGTCGGATCTTATCGGAAAGAATCCAAGAGTCTTTCAAAGCGGCGAACATCCGAAAGAGTTTTACCAGGACTTGTGGGAGACGTTAAAGGCGGGTAAAAAATGGAAAGGAATTATTATTAACAAACATAAGAGCGGTAAAAACTACTATGAAGAAAACATCATCATTCCTATAAAAAATGAAGCCAATCAAATCATTAATTACGTATCATTAAAACGCGACGTCACCATGGAAAAGAAGCTGGAAAGCGAATTGCAGCAGGCGCAAAAAATGGAAGCCATTGGGACGCTCACCGGGGGTATCGCTCATGACTTTAACAATATTCTTACCGTGATTAACGGCCATGCGGAAATTGCCCTGATGAGGTTGTCTCCGGAAGATCGTGCACACCGCGACCTGGTCTCTATTCTAAACGCGGGTAAACGTGCGGAACGGTTAACCAGTCAACTCCTTGCTTTCAGTAGAAAACAAATCCATGAAGTGAAAATAATCGATTTGAATGAAACCGTTCAGGAAATGCAAAAGATGATTCGCCGTTTAATCCCTGAAGATATCCAGATCGAAACGTTTTATGACAAAGAACTTCCTTATATAAAAGCGGACCCAGCCCAAATTGAACAGGTAGTTATCAACTTAATCATTAATGCCCGCGATGCGCTTTTAGCAAAAGAAGATAATCAGGAAAAGAAAATTATTATCAAAACCGAATCCGTTTATCTTGACAAAGCGTTTTCCGAACAACACCCTGGTAGTCAATATGGCGAACACGTTTTACTCACCGTTCTGGATAACGGCATCGGAATGACGGATGATATTAAAGAACGAATTTTTGAACCGTTCTTCACTACAAAGCAGGTGGGAAAAGGTACGGGGCTTGGCCTGTCCACTGTTTATGGGATCGTAAAACAAAATAATGCCTTTATTAATGTTAAAAGCACGCCGGGTAAAGGAACAACCTTTGAGATATTCTGGCCGGCAACAGTCGAAAAAAAACAGGATGACTCTATTTCAGAACAAGACACCGTTACATATTCCGGACACGAAGTGATTCTCTTGGTGGAAGATGATCCGAATGTACGGGCATTTGCCTGCTCTGCTTTGCGCAATTTCGGGTACAAAATCATTGAGGCGGAAGACGGTCATCAAGCGATAAAATTGCTGAAAAATAAAAAAGAGAAAATCGATATGCTTATTACGGATATCATCATGCCCGGAATGAATGGTCGCGAATTAGCCGAGAGAATTAATCAAATCGCACATATTCACCATATTTTATACGTCTCGGGTTATTCTGATGATCACCTGAACAGTAAAGCAGATCCTTCAAATCAAATTAATTTTTTACAGAAACCCTATTCC
>CAZJNP010000747.1:0-1632 GCA_964547355.1 uncultured Calditrichaceae bacterium | reverse complement strand
ATCGACGGCGAAACAGCCCAGGTGGGACCGCAAACCGCAGAAAAACTGGACATGCCGCAAATTACCTATGTTGAAAAAATAATGAGATTAAAGAAAGATATCATCACGGTTCAACGCAAACTGGATAACGGCCACGAGGTTGTGGAAGGCCGCTTGCCACTATTGCTGACCGTGATCAAGGAAGCGGCCGTTCCCAGACCGTTTAAAGCCAAACGCGTCATGGCGTACAAGAACGCCCGCACTCTGATGGAGCTTGAGAAAATGGCCGAAGCCAATTCCCTGCTTTACGTGGATCAGCTCAAAGACGAGTACGTCGCCAATAATCTTTACATCCCCACCATCACCTTTGATGATCTGGATGTGGAACTTAAGCGCTGCGGCCTGGCCGGTTCGCCTACCAAGGTGCATAAAGTGGAGTCGGTGGTGCTGGGCAGCTCCGATCATGAAACATTCGAACCCACCAAAGAAGGGCTGGGATTATTAATCGACAAATTAATGGAAGATCATATTTTTGGATAAAGGTTGAATATGAACAAGCAAGCACATGAAGTCTGGGTTTTTATCGAACAACGCGACGGAAAACCTGCGGATGTCAGTTTTGAACTGCTTTCCAAGGGCAGAAAATTGGCCGCGCAACTGAACGGCACATTGAAGGCCGTGGTCATCGGACACCAGGTGAAGGATATCGCCCTTAGCGCGGGAAAATTCGGCGCTCAGGAAGTTTTCCTGGCCGATCATCCCGGGCTTAAAGAGTACAACACGCTGCCCTACGCCCGCGTGCTCAGCCAGTTGATCGATCAGCACATGCCGCGCATCGTCCTGTTCGGCGCTACGTTTATCGGACGCGACCTGGCGCCCCGGGTGGCCTCGCACACCTTAAGCGGCATGACGGCCGACTGCACCGACTTGCAGATTTCCGACGTGACCTATATGCGTAAGGAATACAAGGAACTGCTGCTCCAGATCCGCCCGGCCTTTGGCGGCAATATCATCGCCACCATCATTACCCCGGAAACGCGCGTTCAGATGGCCACCGTGCGCGAAGGGGTGATGGAAATGTCGCCCCTGGACAAGCCGATCAAACCGAAAATTGTGGATGTGCCCTTTACGCCCGATCCCACCGACGAACTGGTAAAAATCGTCGAGCGGCATCAGGAAGAAGAAAAGGTCAATCTAAAGGCCGCGCCCATCATCGTGGCGGGCGGCTACGGGATGGGTTCCAAAGAGAACTTCCAATTGTTGTACGAGCTGGCAGACGTGCTGGGCGGCGAAGTGGCCGGAAGCCGGGCCGCGGTGGACGCCGGATTCGTGGATCATTCCCGCCAGGTGGGACAAACCGGCGTTACGGTGCGTCCCAAGCTGTACATTGCCGTGGGTATTTCCGGGGCCACTCAGCCTCGGGCCGGTATGGAGGAGTCCAACAAAATCATCGCCATCAACACCGATCCCGAAGCAACCATTTTTGACATCTGCCCTTACGGAATTGTGGGCGACGCCCTGGACGTGATTCCCTGGTTCATTGAATTATAAAAACATAAACTTAGATCAAATTTTGAATGTTTAATTTTGGATGTTGAAGTTGTTCAGTATTGTTGCTTGAATTAAGAATGAAATGAGGTTAAACTTTTTTTT
>CAZJNP010000746.1:0-1636 GCA_964547355.1 uncultured Calditrichaceae bacterium | reverse complement strand
ATCCCGAACCGGACAGCGTTTTGGTTTTTAAGCTCTTTGAAAAAATCCAGATTCCGCTTCAGCGCATCGAACGGTTCTTTGGAAATCCGGCGGGCAGCCGACTGACCATCTACGTCACAAAATCCAATCAGGATTTTCAAAAATATTCCCGTTACGTCGTGCCGGAGTGGAGCCATGCGGTGGCCTTTCCCGAGCAGCAATTAATCGTACTGCGTCTGAGTTCTGCCGAAGAAATCCGCGAATCGCCTAAAATTTTACTGCACGAACTGACGCATATTATCCTGTCGGAACGTTTCCGGGGGCGCAATATTCCACGTTGGTTAAACGAAGGTCTGGCCCAGTATTTAAGCGGCGAACGGATGAACCTGGAAAGGAAAATTCAGCTTGCCAACGCTTTGTCGGCAAAGAAACTCATTCCTTTGTCGGCCATCGATTCCGTGCTATTCTATTCGGCGCCCATGGCGCGGTTGGCATACACGGAAGCGCTATCCGCGGTTGAATTTTTTATCAACAAGCATGGCGACCAAACATTGAGTAAACTGGTGCGGCAATATGCGGCTCTTCGATCACTTAATCAGGCATTTACACACACGGTGGGATACGACTTTATCGATTTCGAACTCGATTGGTACGAAGATGTGCATCGCCGCTACCGCTGGTTAATCGTTTTGAATCTGGATCGTTTAATCTGGATAACTATGGGAATATTAGCCGTCTTGGCGATCATTTTGATTCGTCTCCGTAACCGGAAAAAAATGAACACCTGGGAAGCGGAAGAGAACGGACATATATTCAACGAAGGAGACTGAAGATTGTACGTACCAAAGAAAATCTTTTTAACCAAAGGATTGGGAAAACATAAGGAAAAACTAGCCAGCTTTGAGATGGCCCTCAGAAACGCCGGTATCGGACCTTTCAATCTGGTTTCGGTTTCCAGTATTTATCCGGCCGGCTGTAAGCTGGTCAGCAGGGAAGATGGATTGCGGGAACTGATTCCGGGACAGATTGTCCATGCCGTTTACAGCCGTAATGAAACTAATGAACCTGGACGCATGATTACAGCGTCCGTAGGTTTGGCGATTCCGCGTAACACCAAATTTTACGGCTATTTGAGCGAGCATCACGGATACGGCGAAACCGAGGAGCAGTCCGGAGAATACGCCGAAGACCTGGCGGCAGAGATGCTGGCGACCATTCTGGGCGTTGAATTTGATCCCGATTTAAGCTGGGATGAAAAACGAAACTTGTGGCGCATTTCCGATAAAATCGTATTGTCGCAAAACATTACCCAGGCGGCCACCGGCGACGAACGCGGATTGTGGACCACTGTAGTTGCTGCGGCGATTCTGGTACCCTGAGCAGGGAGCTTTTATGGAAAAACTTTTCCTGGGACAGGAAGCGGCCTCTACGGATTACGAACGCTCAAAATACATCATCCTACCGGCCCCTTTCGAAAAAACCACCAGCTACCAAAAGGGAACCGCCCACGGACCACAGGCCATTCTCGACGCCTCGCCGTATCTGGAATTTTACGATGAAGAATCGGACAGCGAACCGTTCCGGGCCGGTGTCTATACGCTTAAGCCTTTGAAGTTTTCAGGCCGCTTTGAACCGGATTTTGAGCTTATCCGGAAAG
>CAZJNP010000745.1:0-1641 GCA_964547355.1 uncultured Calditrichaceae bacterium | reverse complement strand
GGGAAAATCTCCAGACATACTGCCTGGAGCAATTAAAAAATCTTATGTTTCTGGAGTTAGACCCGCATTTCACCTTTAATCCCGGAATTGGGCATCAATTCACACTTAAGGTGTGCAAAGCCCGCAGCAAGGTGCCGGAGCAGGAAACGTGTGGCTGGCCGAATTACTGCGTGGCTATTTCTTGGGTGGACGAAACGGACGAATTTCAGGAATTTCTTTATCCCCTGCGCGTAGATGCGGAACAAAGGATATTCGTCATACCGGCTGAAGATATTGCCCGGCGTTTCAAAATTTACCGTGACCGGATGATTTAGCGTTTGATTTTAAGTGGTGAAACCTTTGAAAAATTGCCATCTCACGCAGGGACGCATGGCGTAAGCCACCCCTTTTGTTGAAGTCGCAAAGTTAAAGAAATAATAATATACAAAGAGCGGACATACGAGTCTTCGTTGATAATAATTATACTCCAAAATTTATCTTAAACTAATGTAAATTAAAATTTACTAAACTTTGCGTCTTCGCAACTTAGCTTGAGATTTAATCAACAATTCCGTGGTATTCGTTTAACCTCCCCCGGCCAGTTTAATAATTTCCTTAATTCGCGGTAACGCCTCTTTTGCCGCCTGTTCGCCGGCCGCGATGATTTCGTCCATTTTATTGACCGCCGCCCAGGAAAAATGGCGTACTTCGGGCCGCAGAACCAGGTCGGCACCCACCAGACGCTCCTGGGTTAAGTGGTAGGTCACAATATCCTCGGCCCGGTAGATGATTTGCAGGCCGTTGCTTAAGGGGCTGTCGTTTTCGATGCATTTGCTCACATCAACGGCAAACACATAATGCGCCCCCTGACCTTTTACGATCTGCACCGGAATGCTGTCTGTGGCGGCGCCGTCCACCAGCAACAGGTCGTGGAGCTTAACCGGCGGAAAAATGCCCGGAATGGATGAACTGGCACGCACGGCCGTGCGCAGGCTGCCTTCGTTCAGCACGATTTCTCTGCCGGAAAGCAGATCGGTGGCAATGCAGGCAAAACGCACCGGCAAAGATTCAATGGTTGCGTCTGGATACAAGGCAAAAATTTTATCGATCATCTCTTCGCTGAAAACTGATCGCGCGTTGATGGTTTTGAGCAGGGAAAAGTACATTTTTAGCTGATTCAGGTAGTTGTTGAAATAACGCGCAGGCCCGTCCGTATCCATGGTGTTGAAAACCTGAATATCCAGTTCCTTGAAGATGGGATGCCGGAACAGGTCGCTAAAAAACTCCTGCACCCGGTCTGCCGACTGGTATTGGGCGTATAGTCCGCCGATCAGCGCGCCGATACTGCAGCCGGTAATCTGAAAGATGGGAATGTTTTCCTTTTCAAAAACGCGCAAAACGCCGATGTGCGACAAACCGCGCGCCCCGCCGCCGCCTAAGGCAAGTCCGATTTTAGGATGCATGGTTACTCCGTTTTATTTTTAATGATTAAATTGACCGATGACTAAACGCTTATGTGCGTTGTCTTGTTGGGTAAGACCCGTTAGGAATCTAAGTTAAATTTTGAAATAATAAAATAAAAAAGATTTTTGTTGACATATTTTTTTACTGTTTAGTCTTTTTGAGACAGATTTACAGAATGGAACAGAATATATCATAGTT
>CAZJNP010000744.1:0-1650 GCA_964547355.1 uncultured Calditrichaceae bacterium | reverse complement strand
GCCTTCAGTAAAGTAATAAAATCGATATGATAACTCACTTTTCCATTAACTTTTAAGGCCGTTGGCGTGATAAAACGGATTTTCACTATATCCGCTTGCTCGTTTTTAAAGGAGAATAAATCCGCTTTACTGAAATCGGTGTGCACCAATTGCTCCTGGAAATCATAAATAACTTTTCCGTCTTTAGTCACGCGTTGCAGCCAAAATTTTCCTCTTTGAGCACCAATTCCCCGTTTCCCCATTTCGCGAAAGGTATAGATAAGGTAAGGGATGTAATCGATGGCTTTGCCAAAAAGAATAAGATTTACCTTTAATACATCGCCGGGAGGAAATATTCTTCGCTCCAACATAGGCGGCTCAAGCACAAAGGGATGCACAACGCGCTCATTTCTCTCATTTAGTGTTTCGAAGATGTAGGCATAGGCGCAATTCTGTCGTAATAGGCAGCCTTCGCAATTTGTCATGTTGGTCACACAAACCGTACGCTTTAGAGCGTGGCCAAATAAACCGCGAAAGGCAGAGCCCTTATAATAGGGCAATCTAAGCTCATCCTTTGCTACCAGCTCAAACTGAAAATTGGCATATTCCATATGCCATCCCCACAAAACGCTACCTTAAGTGATTAAACGTAGATTAAACAATAATAATACATCGATAAAAAAATATTAATTTTTCGTTACTTCCTAAAAAGGCGGGTCAACCCGTCAATTCATATTTACATAATTTTTACAATTGATGCAAGTGCCAACAAGCATTTTCTCTAAAGTTCAATTTAATTTTTCCATTCCCCATACAGGTGTGTCGTTAAGATTGAGATTATACGAGCTTTCCTCAATTTCTATTGAACCAAAGGCTTTTTAAGCATCTGGTTGGACCTCGGTTCTTAGTAACCGACGTAAAGGTACATCGTCTTAATTAGGGATGTAAAAGCAGACTTGCCACCGATATTTTATGGTTCATCCCACTTTATCTTGGGCTATAATCGAAATCGCAAGTTATAACACGCCTTGCCTGAATTGACAAGCTGGAAACCTTCGCCCCTGGTGAAGTGTGTCTGGTTATAAACACCGATGCATCTATTCTCTGACATCAGGATATCGGAAATATTGATTATCAGAAATTTAACCGGCTACTGCAAGATGTTATTCAGTTGATCATCAACAAAGAATGGTGCACAGTTACTAATACAAAGCTCTGGAGGAGGAGCAAAAAACCTTTAAAATTTTCATCCACATCCTTTACACTAATAACGGTGTTATTTATCTGGCGGTTACTGCTGAAAAGTATGATGCTTACATTACGTTGGCCCTGCACCGAATCATTCGCATAAAAAAGACTGCTAATCAATCAAGAAAACCGGATGCCTTTGATTTGGAAAGATTTCGCAGAAACCGCTTCGCCGTGTTTTCCGGGGAACCGGTACATATTCAACTGTAAATAGACATAGAGGTTGCCAATTATTTCATTAACCGCCAATGGTCCCAAGCCAAAAACTATCTGTCACATAGATCCTAAAGACGAAAGAAAATATCAGTAATGTTTGCATTTCCCACCGTGGGAAATAGCCGGGTTGGAATAAAATAAAATCAGCCAAAGTTTTTCCATTTGCACTGGGTTTTTGGGCTTTTTTAGTGCTACCCATATAAAACC
>CAZJNP010000743.1:0-1661 GCA_964547355.1 uncultured Calditrichaceae bacterium | reverse complement strand
GTTTTTTATCCAAAATGTAAAATTTACCCTGGTCAAATAGGACTTCCTTTTACTTGATTTGGTATTCTTTTTGCGATAAACTTTTATTTCTTTTTAACTAAAGGAATGCTCAGGTCGGTGTATGAAGTTTACCATTCCAAATCAACTGACGATCATCAGAATCGTGCTGACGCCGGTTTTTATTGTTTTGATGCTGCAACCGGATCCTTCGCACCGGTTCTGGGCGCTTATCGTTTATGTCTTCGCTTCGCTAACCGACTGGTACGATGGTTACATTGCACGTCGTTTTAATTGGACTTCCCGCTGGGGACAGTTCATGGACCCACTGGCAGATAAACTTCTGGTCTCTTCTGCCCTGGTTATGTTTGCCTATCTGGGTTACATTTATTGGTGGATGGTCTGGACCATTCTGATCCGCGATTTTATCATCACCGGTTTGCGTATTTTCGCCCTTTACATTGGCAAATCCATCATCACCAGCATCATCGCCAAATGGAAAACTTTCTTGCAAATGATATTCACTTTTGTGCTTCTCCTATACATGAACATTCCGGGACTTCCCCAAATTAAGCTAATCGCCGTCGATCGCCCCTGGCTGCAATGGACCACCATCGGATTGGCTCTGGTGGTTATTTTAACCCTGATTAGCGGCATCCACTACCTGATCGTCAACCGTTCCCATGTAGCCGAACTGTTTCGCAGGTTGTGGCAGTTAATAATAACATTATTCCAACGGACATCTTAATATGAAAGCAGGACTCACATGCGCATTTATCATTATCTTATTGCCACCTGTTTAGGCACCGGATTCATCCCGATTGCTCCCGGCACCATGGGCAGTATCGTGGCGCTGGCCGTTTTCTGGTTTTTGCCGGTTCATTTTGGATTGCAAATGGGCTTGATCATCGTCTTCTTTTTCCTGGGGGTGTGGAGCTCCGGTCAGGTAGAAAAGGAAAAGGGGAACGATCCGGGGCTGGTGAATATCGACGAGGTGGTCGGACAATGGATTACCCTGCTGATGGTCGGCCACCATTGGCTGCTGTATCTGATCGGATTTGGTCTGTTTCGCCTGTTCGACATTTGGAAGCCTTTCCCCATCGACCGCACGCAGAAAATTCGCGGAGGCTGGGGCATTATGGTTGACGACGTTTTAGCCGGAATTTACGCTTTAATCGTTATTAAAATTATTGTAACTGCCGGAGTGCTGCCATGAAAAACGCTAAAGCCGAAATTATTTCAATCGGGAACGAAGTACTAGCCGGCTATACGGTGAATACCAATGCCGCTTTCATTTCTCAGCAGATGCTTAACATCGGTCTGCCTGTCTATTGGGTGACGACCATTCGTGACGAGCACGATGAAATTCTATCCGCTCTGAACACCGCGCGGAAAAGGGCAAATGTGGTACTTGTAACCGGCGGCCTGGGGCCTACACCGGACGATATTACAAAAAAAACCATATGCGAATTTTTTGGCGTGGATTTGAAGATCAACACTCAGGTTTTGGAGGATGTGGAAAAATTCGTCCGTGACCATGGCCGCGAATTGACCGACATTAACCGCAACCAGGCCCTCATCCCGGAATGTGACGCCGTGATCCGAAATCCGATCGGAACCGCGCCCGGTCTTGTTTTCCGCCGTAATGAGCGTCTCTACTACTT
>CAZJNP010000742.1:0-1665 GCA_964547355.1 uncultured Calditrichaceae bacterium | reverse complement strand
ATACAGAATATCTCAATTTAATGGGTGGCCTGTATTGTTTCTTTATAAATTCGCAACATCTGTTCAACATTATGGTCAAAGTTGAATTTATTTTCTACCCAAGCTCTCCCAGCGATTCCCATTTCTATTCTTCGTTTTTCATCATCGATTAATAGTTGAATGGCCTCTGCTAATTTCCTTTCGTTTTTCGGTTCAACAAATAATCCTGTTTCACCTTCACGCACGACTTCACGTAAACCTCCGACACGGGTTACGATTACGGGCTTTTGACAGGCGCTCGCTTCTAATATTGATACTCCGAAACTTTCAGGTATGATTGAAGGATAAACAGCAATATCGATTTTATTATGATACTTTTCAATGTGGGCATAATCAACTCTACCTGCAAATTGCACAAATTCTGAAATATTTAATTCTTCAGCCAATTGCATTAAATTCTTTTTCTCTCCTCCATCCCCCACAATTAAGAGCTTGAGTTTCTTCTCCGGATTACTTTGCTTAACGATACTAAAGGCTTCTAATAGATAATTATGACCATATATTTTTTTCCAATCCTTTAACAATGCCAACGACCAATTCATCGGTTTTTTTATCTATTTTAATTGGCCTGAATTTATTTAAATCAATCCCAAACGGTGTTACTTCTACCGGTTTATCAATATACTTTTTAATCTCTTTTGCCATAATTTGACTGGTTGATAAAATTTTATCAGCCTGTTTTAGATTGAATTTCAAAATCTTACGATGCAGTAGCGACCTCATAGGAAAGTAAAAAATATCACTTCCCCATACCGATAAAATAAAAGGATGGAAACGGGACAAGGCACCGATCAAACCGTAACTAGAGGCAAAATGAGCATGAATAATGTCTGGTTTGAATCGTCTAATTATTTTTTTAACTTTAGGAAGAGTTTTAAAATAAACGCTCTTTTTGATAGAAGCTATTTCGCGATTTAACAACTCTTCTGACAATCCCATAGATATGATTTCTATATCATTATCATATGGAAACTGACCCGGCAAGGGATCAAAGAGACTAAATAAAACAAAGTTTATATTTCTTATTGCAAGTGCATTCAGCCACTTTAATGTATGCACGGATCGAGCTTCCGCTAAGACCAATACTTTTATTGAATCCATCTATTCCCCTTTTATATTGGTCAATTCTTTCTCTACCTTTCTTGCGCGTTCTTCCCAAGTATGTAAAGGTCGTATTTTTCTTATTTGCTTTTGTTTCTCTTTTATCAACTCCGGTTTTTTTAAAAGCATGTTAAAAAACTCCTGCAAAGAATTAAATGTGAATGGCACTTGCCATCCTATATTATTTTTCTCAACAAATTCTCCCACTTTTGTAGAAGAAGAGGATAAAATTGGTTTTTCATACCTGATATATTCAAATAGTTTTAAAGGTAAGGCAAATCTCCAATAATCTGAAGGCTCAATAAATAAACTAGCGATATCTGCCTTATCAAATAATACCGGTAATTCAACCGGGGATAGATGAAAAATTTTAATATTATCGGATAATAACGCTTCATATTTTGTTTTCACATTATTCCAATCCTGTTTTCTTGTTGAAAGAAGAAGCACCACATCCTTTCTTCGCTTAATCACATTAAACAATTTACTCATATCATAAAGTTTACCCATCCCTCCCACGTAAAC
>CAZJNP010000741.1:0-1672 GCA_964547355.1 uncultured Calditrichaceae bacterium | reverse complement strand
CATCGGTAATTCCTGAAATACATCTTTGCAGAAGCCGTTAACGATCATAGACACCGCATCTTCTGTGGAGATGCCCCGTTGATTCAGATAAAAAATCTGGTCTTCGCCGATCTTCGAAGTGGTGGCCTCATGTTCCATCTGCGCGGTGGGATTTTGAATATCAATGTAAGGAAAAGTATGGGCACCGCATTTATCCCCGATCAGCAAAGAATCACATTGGGAAAAATTGCGGGCGTTTTCGGCATTCTTACCCACTTTTACCAGACCGCGATAGGAATTATTACTGCGACCGGCAGAAATACCTTTGGAAACGATGGTGCTTTTGGTGTTCTTCCCCAGATGAATCATTTTGGTTCCGGTATCCGCCTGCTGACGATTGTTGGTTACAGCCACGGAATAAAATTCACCCACGCTATCGTCGCCTTTCAGAATCACGCTTGGATATTTCCATGTAATGGCGGAACCGGTTTCCACCTGGGTCCAGGATATTTTGGAGCGGTCTCCCTTGCAAATGCCTCTTTTGGTTACAAAATTATAGATACCGCCCTTGCCTTCCTCGTCGCCTGGATACCAGTTCTGTACGGTAGAATATTTAATATGCGCGTCTTTATGCGCCACCAGTTCAACCACCGCGGCGTGCAATTGATTTTCATCACGCTGCGGAGCGGTGCAGCCTTCCAGGTAACTGACATAGCTGCCTTCCTCTGCCACGATCAGTGTGCGTTCAAACTGTCCTGTATCGGCGGCATTGATACGGAAATAGGTGGAAAGTTCCATTGGGCACCGAACGCCCTTGGGTATGTAAACAAAAGAACCGTCGCTGAAAACAGCTGAATTTAAGGCGGCAAAAAAGTTATCCGTTGGAGGAACCACGCTGCCCAGATACTTCTTTACCAGCTCCGGATGGTTCTGGATGGCTTCGGACATGGAACAAAAAATAATGCCCATTTCCGAAAGTTTTTCTTTAAACGTAGTAGCCACTGAAACACTGTCAAACACGGCATCCACAGCCACACCTGCCAGAACCTTTTGCTCTTCCAGCGGAATTCCCAGTTTTTCGTACGTTCTTAACAACTCGGGATCCACTTCGTCCAGACTTTCATATTTTTTCTTTTTTTTAGGTGCAGAATAATACACGATTTTCTGGTAATCCACCGGCGGATAGTCCACTTTGGCCCAGTGGGGCTCCTCCATTTTCTGCCACGCCCGGTAGGCCTTTAATCTCCACTCCAGCATGAATTCCGGTTCCTTCTTCTTGCGGGAGATTTCCCTAATGACATCCTCGTTCAGACCGGGTGGCAGGGAATCCGCTTCGATTTCGGTAACAAAACCGTACTTGTATTCCCGATTGGCAATTTTCTCAATTTTTTCCGCTTCGGTACTCATAAAGAACCTCTATGTTAATTAGTTAATATCGTCAAAGCTTTAATTGTAACAATTTTTGAAATTCACTTCTTTGATTTTTCCGGACCATCCAGATTAAAGATAGCCCAGCATCAGTTTTGCTTCCTCGCTCATCATATCCCGATTCCAGGGCGGGTCCCAAACCAGTTCCACTTCCACGTCGCGTACGTCAGGGTGTCGGCGCGCCGCCTTTTGTACATCGGCCACAATTTGACCGCTCACCGGACAGTTTGGCGCCGTTAAGGTCATAATCACCTGGACCCTACCC
>CAZJNP010000740.1:0-1674 GCA_964547355.1 uncultured Calditrichaceae bacterium | reverse complement strand
ATTTTCGATGTTTAAGCCTTCTTTTATTAAAGACCCACAAAATACTCATGGTATAATTGGTGGTCAATCCCATCATGAAGGCGATTGTTGCAGAAATCAAGTAATATATGCCGAACACTTCCGTCAATAATGCCAGCGTGCTAAAATCCACAATAAACGCCGTGCCGCCGACAAAGAAATATCTGAATAGCTGAATAAAAAAACTATCCGTCTTCTTTTTTAATAAGGTGTCTATCATTTCACTTCCTGTGTATTGGGTTATTTAATCAATTTGGTAAAGATAATAAATGTTTCTTTTGGGGATGTGTTTTATATCCATTTTTCGTCCGATTATACCAAGAAAAGGATTCAACATCTTTGCCCGGAACTCCGCTTTCTTGTCAATGATAGAGCGCATCAATTTCTTGTTCTCAACACCCTGCACGTATTTTTCCTTTACCGAAACATAGCTCCCGGATATTCCCTGCAAGGAATCATGCCCCGCAAGATTGGGTTTGATTAACCTTAAACTTTGCAGCGTTTTGGAATTTCTGTTTCCATCGGGATAAAGAACTTCCACTTTCGGTAATACGGAAAAATTGGAAAGATACAAGAAGCCCACATAATCATCCGGCCCAACTATCATCTTTTTATCCGGATTTTCTTTGTGGAATTGATAGCTCTTTTCAGCAAAATACTTATCGTATCGACTACCGTCAAACAAGACCGCAAATAACGAAACCGAAAAAAACATCAACAACAAAATACTTTTTAACTTGCCGCTTTTAATTGCCTGCACTAAAAACGCCCCGGCAAGAATAGCCGCAGGGATGAAAACAATCGTAAAGTATCTCGGACTGATGAATATGGTGGCCAGCGGCAAATAAGCTTTGGGTGAAATGGTTCCGAACCAGATCATGCCCGTAATCGCCAGGAACCATATCAGGATAAAATTCATCCCGGCCGTGCGTTTGCGCAGAAAATAAAAACTGGCCGCAAATGCACCGTAAAACAGCAAGGAAAAGTCCGGACGAGCAAACAAAGTAAGCACCGGCTCAATGAGCAGGCGGTCGATGTAAAAATTCCCCGTTTTAATCGGAGACGACACCGACCGTTTCACATAGGCTGCCCAATCAGTGCGCTGCATTTCAATCCGTCCTTTGCTGCGCAAGGAAAGAATCTTCTGCCTAAAGAGCGGGTCTCCGTCGATCATGGCATGGTAAACCAGCTCAATTGAAATCATTCCGACAAACCCCAGCGCGACAAGGAAGTACACCGGTTTAATCTTACGCTGCACCACCACATAGACGAACCAGGGCACCAGCATAAAAATAGCCGTTGATTTTAACCAGTAGGCAAAGCCCAGCGCAATTCCGGACAGCAAATAATACCGTTTTTGGTCGGTCTTTTCTCCGATAATAAACAGAAGCATAGATATGCCCATCATGGTGCCCAAAGGGAGGTCAACGTAAAGAATGGTGGCGTATGTAATTTCGAAAGGGATCATCGCCATAATGAATGCGGCGATGATAGCGGCCTTTTCGTCCTTTAACACATAAAGGGACAAGAAATAAACCAGCAGGACATTGATCAGCGAGCACAAGAAAGGCACCAGAACAAAAGTGAATGTGTGCACCCCGAAAATTTTCAGGAACAGGGCGGTAGGAAAGGTAATGCCGATGCGCGGGCTGAACT
>CAZJNP010000739.1:0-1697 GCA_964547355.1 uncultured Calditrichaceae bacterium | reverse complement strand
CGGCATAACCACATCGGTCAATAACAAATGAATGGTCTTTTTATTTTTTCGGGCAAACAGAAGTGCACTTTCCCCATCGGAGAAATCGAACACTTGATAACCGAATTCTGTCAATCCCTGCGTGGCCATTGTTCGCACTGAATTATCATCCTCCACCACCATGATCGTTTCATTTCCTTTGTACGCCTCAGGGAAAATTTCCTGTAACTGTTCAGGTTTTTTTTCTTCAACGGCAGGTAAATACACTTTAAAAGTCGTGCCCTTTCCCGGTTCGCTGTAAACCCATATTTCACCGTTGCTCTGCTTTACAATGCCATACACTGTCGAAAGACCCAATCCAGTGCCTTTACCTACTTCTTTGGTGGTAAAAAAAGGTTCAAAGATCCGGTCAATCGTTTCTTTATCCATGCCTGCCCCATTATCCGAGATAGCAAGCATCACATATGGGCCCGTTATTACAGCCGCGTGATTTTTTAAATATTCATCATCCAAAAAAGTGTTTTTCGTTTCAATAGAAAGAATACCTCCATCAGGCATAGCATCGCTCGCATTAATAGCCAGGTTTAGAATCACCTGTTCAATTTGCCCGGGGTCCGCCTGCACATATTTTAATTCCGGGTCATAATCCGTATTCAATACAATATTTTCTCTTAAAAGACGACGCAACATTTTTTCCATGGAGTGCACAAGCTGGTTAAGATTAATTATTTCGGGCTTAAGAAGCTGTTTACGGCTGAAAGCAAGCAATTGCCGCGTTAATGATGCGGCACGTTCTCCTGCGCCTTTAATCTGATGAAGATACTCAAAAAACGGGTTTTTACTGTCAATTTTAGAAAGCATGATGTCGGTATAACCGTTAATTACCGTCAACAAATTGTTGAAGTCATGGGCCACACCACCGGCCAACATCCCGACGGCTTCCATTTTTTGCGACTGGCGCAAACTATCTTCCAATTGTTTGCGCTCGGTAATGTCACGGCTCACAATGGCAATCGTGGCGTTTGGAGTCGGTCTGGCGTATTCGTCTAACATAAACGAACCAAAGGATTCTACCCAGACCGGCGTACCCTCGGCGCTGACAAACCGAAACTCGAAACTACCGGACAACGCATTGGATTCGGTAAATCGGATTTTATCTTTTACCATGTCCAGGTCATCAGGAAACACAAGATCAAAAATACTTCGCTCTTTTAATTCGGACGTTTTGTAGCCCAGAATTTTTTCATGTGTCTGGTTGGCATATTGAATGATTCCCTCGGAGTTTATTAAACATAACAGGTCAGGTAAATTATCTACCAGACGTTTAAATCTTTTTTCGCTTTTTGCAATCACCAATTCGTGCAGGAAAAAGTAGATCACCATCCCGATTACTGCCAGAATCAGAATAAGCACTTCGCTTATTAAAGCGCGGAGATTAAAAAATGGTTCTATAATAAAATCGAAAATCACTATTACCAGTGTCATCGAAAAGAATAATATCAAAAAAATGTCTTTCGGAACCTGGGACGGGTCTTCCGGATGGCGCAGTTTTTTTATTTTCAGAAAGGTCAACGGAGCCATACCAAAAATATATATTAAGCTCCGTAATGTCCCGAGTTTTAGAGGTACCCCCCAATAAATGCCACCGGTCGATTCAATTACGGGATTTAATGAATTAAACAACATCAGTACGGTAACAAAAATCCCATAACCAAAAA
>CAZJNP010000738.1:0-1702 GCA_964547355.1 uncultured Calditrichaceae bacterium | reverse complement strand
AACATTCGCACCGTTATTTCACTCGTCAACGTTTCTTGGTGGTGGGAAGCAGACCGTGTGTCGCGATGTCATTTGCTGCCTTACCGGATTTGAATCGCAACCGTTTTATTAAATTGTTTGATCAACTGATCCCATTGGGGAACGACGGCAAAACGCTCTTGCCAGTACGGTTCGTCGTACCACTGGGCGTTCAGTTCTTCCACTTCCTTACCCTGCTGTTCGATCCAGGTGAAATACTTCAGATTATGAATGCGTTTGCGGTCGTAATACCCCAGTTCCTGCAGATAGTCGATGGTTTGTTCCTGGACCGCTTTGGCCCAGTCGATCGCGGCCTGCGTTTCGGAATAGGGACCCCAGTTTTCATTCATCTCCGCCAGACGCGAGTAGTACAATTCCACCGAATCCGTGAATATGGTAAAAATAACATCGTTTTCATTCAGTTCGTAGTATTTGGCCATTTTAATGGCAGCCAGTAGATTGGCGCAGGAAGAGATTCCCAGTTCCGGCAGTCGTTCTACCACTTGCGCGGACGCGCCCTTCTTGATCAGCCATTCCTGCCCGGCCGGTTCGTTAAAAAGTCGCAGCAGGCGCAGCGAATCTTCGTCATCGATAGCGGCGACCATATCCAGATTTTTTACATTATGAATCCAGGGCACATGTTTATCGCCTATGCCTTCGATGCGATGTCCGCCGAATCCATTCATCAACAAAGTCGGGCACTGCAAAGCTTCCGCGCCTAATACTTTGATCTGCGGAAATTTTTCGCGCAGATAATCTCCCGCAGCAATAGTACCGGCCGAGCCGGTGGCGCTGACGAAACCGGTCAGACGTTGCCGCCCGGCGCGTTCTTTCTTAAATATTTCCTCAATGGCAAATCCGGTAATCTCGTAATGCCAGATAGCATTCCCAAACTGATCGAATTGATTCAGAATTAAATACTCATCGCTCTGGGCTGCCAGTTCATGACATTTATCGTAGATCTCTTTTACATTGCTTTCACAGCCCGGCGTGGCATATACTTCCGCTCCTTTTTCCCGCAGCCAGTCGAACCGCTCCTGACTCATCTCTTCCGGCAGGATGGCCACTGAATGCACGCCCAGCAGGGCAGAATTAAACACACCGCCCCGGCAGTAATTTCCTGTGGAAGGCCAAACCGCCTTGTGGTATTCCGGATCGAATCGGCCGGTTACCAGATACGGCGCCAAACAGCCATAGGTAGCACCCACCTTGTGCGCTCCGGTCGGGAAATGCTTCCCCACCAGACCAATGATCCGCGCCGGCACTCCGCTTACCTCCGGCGGGATTTCCAGATAGTTGTAATCGCCGACTTCCCCTGTATGCGGATCGTTGCGCCAATGAATGCGAAACAGGTTGAGCGGATGCACCTCATCCATATCGATATGCTTTAGCTGCTCCCGAATCTCCGCAGGGATTTGTTCCGGGTGTTTCAATTGTTCAAAGGTCGGTAGAATAATTTTGTTTTCCTGACAGCGTTTAATGGTGCGCTGTAAACTCTCTTCATTTACGATATCCCAATTCCATTCTGCCATAGCAAATTTCCTTACGTTATAAATTCCATGCTCTAGAAATTCATTTTCACGCCGATCCGTACATCCGATTCATCCGAAAGGTTAAAACGGCAACGAGTATAAAATATAAGATTTAAAGAGGAAAGAAAAAAGAGTTCGCGCATACATTTAGT
>CAZJNP010000737.1:0-1708 GCA_964547355.1 uncultured Calditrichaceae bacterium | reverse complement strand
GCCCCATCGTGACCAGATCATTGCTAATTAATTTTTTTTCAAAGATGGGATCGAATGGCTTTAATCCAAATTGTTTAGAGCGCAGAATTTCACTTTGTACTTTTTTTGAAATCGGCCAAAGGCTTTTGCCAACAAAATCTTTCTGGTTTGATAAAAAAATAACCCCCTCCGGGCTGACTAACAAGGCCGCGTTTTCGTCATTCTGGGTTACAATAAATAATTCGCTCAAATCGCGTTTCATTACAATCACACCCATTGGGTTGCCCTGAGCATCCAGAACCGGATGGCTGGCATAAAACCCCGGTTTATGCGAATCCAGGCTCCGCATAAAATAATACGCTGACTGTCCGTTTATGGCCTTTTGAAAAAAGGGTAGCATTGCGTAGTTCCTGCCGATTGAGCTTTCGGACGAATGTCTGTTAGAAGTAGAAATCATGGTTCCGTTTTCATCCAAAAGAAAACATGCGGAAGCATCAAGTGCCTCATTGTAACGGTCTAAATCCTGATCCGCTTTTTGAAGATTGTTGGGGGTAGGATTCTTAAGCGCTTTCAGAATATTGTATGCACCGGAAATGCCCTTTACCGCCCGTTGCGCGATGGACATTTCGTCCTTTATTTTCATTTGGTATAAAACGGCTTTTTTCTTGTAAATTTCTTGCATATCATGGATGCTGCGCCGGGCAAAATAATCGGAGAAGAACCAGCTCAGAACCATCACCAGGATCAACAGTATACCGGTGGTGACATTCGGGCGGATGCCCAAGATTTTTTTTGTTATATCGCATCGCTCCTTTTCCAACAAGGAGTTGATAATCCAGATTGAGAAAGCGATAACATAAATCACCAATGTTCGTATAATAAATACCCAATCTCCCGATTGAAACAGATTAGGGAAAATATTCCTCATAGAGGTGGCGTAACTCTGATAAGATGAGGAAGAAATGACAAAGGTCAGAGCATAAAGAAATAAAAGTCCTTCAATAAGATAAAATAATATATTCCGTTTTTTTACTTCCTTGGATAACACCCACAAAACGGCTGCAGGAAATGCAGTGGCATAAACCACAAAAAAAACGGAAATAAACAATAAGAAAATATATTTATCATAATAGAATGAAATAACGGTAATCAATATGGCAGGTATGTAGATCCATTTTGTGTTGAGACGGATATTTCTTGAATTCAGTACTCTGCGACTAAATTCTATCAATAGTAAAAAACCGATAAATTGAGCAATTAACGTTACAGAATGGAAAAATTCCGGTAATTGGATCAGACTTCGTGCAAGGATACTCCATTCAAAAAAAGCCATCACCAGACCGAATAAAAGCAACCATCCCCAAGGCAGGTCACGATAATTTCGTAGCATAAATTTGCCCATGATCATGGCAAAAATAAAATGGGCTAATCCTGAAACAAAAGGCCAAAATGCAAACATACGTTTCCCTGTGTTTATCTTTTATAACGAATAGTCGATTAGATTAGGCAATTCTTAAGTAAAATCATAATCATGGTTAGGGGTAAGAATATCCAAACCTCCTATCTGTTCATAACCATTATTTTATTCAAAATTACCTAAGCAAAAGGCGATATGATAATCCTGTTGGGAATCGATTGGTTTTACTCTTCCAAGATATCTTGTTTAAAAAAGATGAAGTTATAATAAAAAACAGTGGGTGAAAAATATTATATTTAAATTATACCATAC
>CAZJNP010000736.1:0-1714 GCA_964547355.1 uncultured Calditrichaceae bacterium | reverse complement strand
TATTATCCTCTCTTGATGTTTATTTTAATTTCTGCCCGTAATCCAGTTTATCATGCATGGTTAGCTGAGGAAAAGAAGGAACGATCACCGGAAACGCAGCCTGGGGCTGAATGACAAACATATCGATGTTGGTGAGCTGAATTTTTTCAAACGCATCTGTATTTATAAAAATTTGATCGTTGAAAGATTGTCTTAGATTTTGCAGATACGGGTCCAGATATTCCTTGATTATGGCTTCCGTATTTTTCCCCTTTGCATCGGCGCTTTCCAATATTTTTTTCTTTTGGAATAAAGCGAGCAGATTGTCTCGCCACATTTGCACATTGCGCTGCACCAGATTAACCTTATCATAGCCGCGCTCATAAGCGTCTTTAGTAATGTATTGGTCGCGCACTAAATCCACCACTGCCCGTTTAAAATGTCTGGCGAATTCCTTTTTAGGAAAATGCTTTTTTCTGAACACCAGAGGATGGATTTTGATCTGTCTGAAAAAATCGTCCACAGTCCACTCTTGATCGCCAACGGTAAAAAAAATCTGATGCCGGATACGGTCGATTTTGGAGCTGTAATCGTCCAGCACCATTTCCTGGCGATCTTTATTCCAGAACTTTTGATTAAAAGCCTCGCGCTTATCCTTGTTTGTTTTGTAGTATTCCGGACCTAAAGCCTCTACCAGCGCCCGGAATACCGGTTCGTTAAATTTCAGCGTTTTCCCGGCCATTAAGGTGTGGACGTACTTCCGAAAAATATTTAATGCCCGCCGCTGTTTTAATTTTTCCGTTACTGTTTTCAAACGATCCCTCACCTGCCGATCGCTGATAGCCGGCCGATCCACCCAGCCGTCCACGCGAATAACAAGGTAACTTTGAGAATCAATCTCCAGCGGGCCGAGAATTTCTCCTTTTTTTATATTACGTGAATACAAGGCTTCGTTCACTTCATCCGGCTCCGGCGTTTGAAAAGCGATTTCCCGCTGCTTCGCCAGGGAATCTCCGGTCACCCTCCGGTAGAAGTCGTCAAAAGAAAGTGCGCCGCGGCGAATTTCTCCGGCAATCTGCTCGGCTAACGCCCGGTCCGGAAACGTTAAGAACGACACCTTGTACTTCCGGCCTGCCAGTTTGAAAACGCGCTGAATCTCTTTTTCATCCAGCTTCACTTTGTCTTCCGCTACCTTTTTATACAACCATTGTCGCATGGCCTGCTCTTTTCGCCCCTGAAGGTAAAGCTGAAACTCTTTGTTTCGGATCAGCTCATTTTCCTCGCCAGCATCCAGAGCCAGTAATTTCTCGGCGATCAAGGAATTTAGAACAATCTTTCGATAAATATAGTTGTTTCCGCGACAGTATTTGGGGCGGATGGTATATTCCGCCCGCCGGATGAATTCATTAACCGAGATGGTTCGGTCCGCTACCTTTGCCAAAATGGTTTCCGGAACCGTTTCTGCTTCCTTTTGACAGCTCAAAAAAACCATTAATCCTAGAAGTAACAATATGAATTTATATCTTCGCATTCCCCACCTTAGATAAAAAATAAAGCAGACGTTTATAAGATCTAAACCTTGCTTTAGAAACCCTTTGATTCAATTAAACAAAGAAAATTTAATTATTATAGTTTACAGTATTTTATTCAAAACCACACATGAGATTAAAATAAAAATCCTATCGCATAACTATAAGTATTCCCTAAAATCCCCATACTCCGGTAAGCGTAATCG
>CAZJNP010000735.1:0-1714 GCA_964547355.1 uncultured Calditrichaceae bacterium | reverse complement strand
CTTTTTGATCGAACGATTTTTAAGGGAGCGTCCTGCGTTTTTCTGTAAGCTATTTTTAGTGTGCCGGAAGGCCAATAAGATTTTTTTTGCGGGATGACATCCGGAAAACGATTAAAATTATTTTTTTCAAAATGTGTTACCAGTGCCCTGATTTTTTCATCCGGCATACGCGCTTCTTCTTGTTTAAGATATCCGATTCCGTAATAATGGGTGTATCTTGCTTTGAAACTGTCAAATGACAAAATCCAGAGCGTCCCGATGACATCCCCATGCTTTACGACGTCTAAGATTTTCGGTTTGTAAAAATAAAGGCGAATATCTGTTCCGGCGATTGAATCCGGATGAGCGAGCGAATCCGGAAACTGTGTCTGGCTAACCGCGGGTGCAGTTAACAGAATCATTGGTAAAAAGAACAGACAACGTTTTCTTTTGTTGCAATTCATTTGCATATTAAGCTTTATATTAATACACCATTAATTTAACATGCACGTACCGGTAAGATTTTATTATAAAAAACGTAAGAATATTCTCCGCATGCCTGCCCGGCGCTCTACTTCATAATCGCGCGCAGCAAAATCAAAAAACCCTTTTTACTATGCTTCATCAAATCGAGTGTTTTCTTTACTTCCTCGTACTCCGGATTCAATTTCACAGCATTTTCGAAATTATCCAGTGCCTTCAAAAAATAGTCCCGGCATTGAATCAGATGTAATGTGGCGAGTTCGTTCCAGTAATCAGCATATCCTTGATGCTGATTTTCTTCACTCCGAATCAGGTGTTCATAATATTCCATTTCTTCATGGCGCAACCCCCGTCCGCCATACATAAACTTGAGGAAAAAGAAGTCCATTGTCGTACCAACCGGATCGTCTCTGGTGGAGAGTTTCAATTGCAAATCCAGCAGAGTTTTCTTGATTTCTTCGCGGTCGCCGCTTACCAGAACGGATTCCACTTGCTTGTAAGTTTGCTGCCAGTAATCTCCCTGATAGATGCGCTCATTACGCAATCGGTCAAGCATTCGAAAAATCCGTACCGGAATCACCACTTCTTCTTCCGGGGGGCTATCCATGAGTGTGGAAAGAAAAAGCACAATCCCTAAATTCAGATTTGCTTCCGGAAAATCTTCTTTAATACTCAACGCTTTCTGAAGGGCGTCTTTAGCTTTCTGGTACTCTCCAACCTGGGTATAAATCACTCCCAGGCAATCATACAAATCGGGATAATCCTGAAATCGGTTAATAATATCCAGACAAACATCTTCGGCCTTTTTATATTCGCTTTTTCGGAAATAGGCCAGGCCTAATCTTTTGTAAGCCCGGACAAAATTAGGGTCTAATTCAATAACGCGTTTAAAATTATCAATGGCTTCGGCAATAAAATTATAGCTGTAAAATATCTTTGCCAGACGATAGGTGGGCAGAGGATCGGTAAGTAGTTTTACTTTTTCCTGAATTAAAAAAAGGACTTTTAAGTCCTCCATCGTCTTCTGATGCAGTTCGGAAGTAACACTTTTTAAATATGTTTCATTTATGGATTCGGTGGGTTGAGAGCGCACAGCATAATGCTTGATATCATGAAAAACATATTGACCGCCTTCAAATACTTCTGTGAGTACGCGTTTCCGTTCAGGATCGCAGCCGGTGTGAATCTTAAACTTCCGATCGCCAATCTCCAGACTGTCCTGTAATCCAAACCCTCGCACTCTATTCTCTCC
>CAZJNP010000734.1:0-1716 GCA_964547355.1 uncultured Calditrichaceae bacterium | reverse complement strand
TTTTTCGTAGCGGTTCTTTCTGCGGCGCAGTTCCTGAACCGCTGCGTTGTTGGTGGCGTCCACGGCTAAATGGAATCCTCCCAGACCCTTCACCGCCACAATTTTGCCCGCCAGAATGTCCTGTGCCGCCCGGTCAATGGCGACCTCGTCTCCTTCTAACCGTACGGTTCCATGCCCGGTATCGTACCAAAGATGGGGCCCGCAATCGGGGCAGGCATTAGGCTGGGCGTGAAAGCGCCGGTCGCCGGGATCGTCATATTCTTTTTGACAGGCCGGGCACATGGTGAATTTGGCCATGGTGGTCATGGGACGGTCGTAGGGAATGTTTTTTATGATGGTAAAGCGCGGCCCGCAGTTGGTGCAGTTAATAAATGGATAGCGGTAGCGCCGGTCAGATGGATCAAATAACTCGGACAAACACTGCGGGCATACCGAAACGTCCGGAGAGATCAAGGTTTGATTGTCCTTTTGACGCCGGGAAGCCCGGATGCGGAATTCATTTTCTTCCTGTATAGAGATGGTAGCGTGCCGGATTTCCGTGATTTCCGAAAGTGGCGGCGCCTCTCTGGGGATGCGCTCCAAAAACTGGCGTAAAGCGGCGGTGTTCCCCTGAGCTTCGATATATACGCCCCGATTGGTGTTGGTGACAAAACCGCTCAGACCCAGGGCTTTTGCCAGATTAAAGATAAAAGGACGAAAGCCGACGCCCTGAACAATCCCGTTTATTTTTATAGAAATACGTTGCGTCTGTAAAGACTTTACGGATTTATGGTTAGCCATTCAGTTGTTCTTTTTTTCGTTTCAGCCATGCGTACCATTGATCCAGCCCTTGGCCCGTTTTTGCGGAAAGCTGTACGAATTCGATTTTCGGATTGACTTTGCGGGCGTATTCCTGCATAACCTGCACATCGAAGTCCACATAGGGCAGTAAATCAATTTTATTGATGACGCACAAGTCCGATACCTGAAACATGGTGGGATATTTGATGGGCTTGTCGTCGCCTTCGGTGACACTGATGATGACCACCTTGGCCTGTTCGCCGAGATCAAACAGGGCAGGGCAGACCAGATTACCCACATTTTCAATCAGCAAAATACTGTTTTCTTCCAGGTCCAGGGTTTTAATGGCGTGGTTCACCATGTGGGCGTCCAGATGGCAGCCTTGTCCGGTGTTGATTTGAACTACCTTGCTGCCGGTTGCCTGAATGCGCCGGGCGTCGTTTAACGTCTGCTGATCACCTTCAACCACGGCAAAAGGAAAGGCGTCCTTTAAATCCTGAATGGTGCGCTCCAGCAAAGTGGTTTTTCCGGAGCCAGGCGAACTGACCAGATTCAGCGCTAAAACCTTTTTGGCTTCCAGAAAACCGCGGGTTCTTTCCGCCAATAAATTGTTGCGGGAAAGAACATCCTCTTCCACCTCGATATCATGGCTGTGGCCGTGTTCATGATGATGCTCATGAGAGTGCTCGTGACTATGTTGGTGGCCTTCGTGATGATGGGTATGACCGTGCGTGATTTGTTTCGAGTTCCCTTTTTCATCAAGGTAAGTCATCACCGGTTCGCTATGACCGCATCCGCATGTATCGCACATTTTATCTCTCCTGATTAAGTTTTCTTTCTGCTTGTATTCTTACTCCTGCTCCTACTCCTGCGCATTCCCTGCGCTGATTAAAAAACCGGAGCCACAGGTCAGGAATGTACAAATCCATATTGAAT
>CAZJNP010000733.1:0-1720 GCA_964547355.1 uncultured Calditrichaceae bacterium | reverse complement strand
GCTAAATTCTGATGAAATATTTCAACAATAACTATATTTTATAAATAAAAAATTTCATATATTAGCGCGCCGGGAATTGAAATCCCGCTGGATGATAAACAATTAACATTGACCATTAGAGGCAGGTATGTCCAATAAACATGAAGTCGTCTCTTTTGATGATGAGAAGCTGATTCTGGTGGACGCCCAGGATCAGGTGTTGGGTTACGAAACCAAAGATAAGTGTCACGATGGTGTAGGCATTCTGCACCGGGCATTCTCGATTTTTATCTTTAATTGCAAAAACGAGCTTCTGTTGCAAAAAAGGCACGGTTCCAAACGGCTCTGGGGGAATTACTGGTCTAATACCTGTTGCAGTCATCCCCGTAAAGGGGAAAGCTACGAACAAGCCACGGTGCGGCGTTTGAAGGAAGAAGTCGGCCTGGACGTGCCGCTGAAATATCTGTACAAATTCCAGTACCAGGCTTCTTTTGAAGATAAAGGATCGGAGAATGAATTATGTTCCGTTTATATCGGTAAAACCGACCGGGCGCCGGTGATTAACGAGACGGAAATCTCCGACTGGAAATATATTTCCATCGACGCGCTTAACAGGGAACTGGAAATACATCCGGAACATTTTACCCCCTGGTTCAAGATGGAATGGCGGGAGCTGACTGAGAAATATCTGGATGAAATTAAGAACCTGCCTTGTTCCTGACCCGCTGCGCTAACTGATCGTAATCTTGCCGTTTAAATTTAACTGCCAGGAGCCCATGCCAAATGCAGACAAAACTGGAATGTATCCCTTGCATGATTCGTCAAACGCTCTCCACCCTTCAGTTAGCCACAAATGATGAAGCGCTAAAAAAAAAGACCCTTAAGGAAGTGCTGGCACTGTTGGCAAATTTAGATTACTCCCTTTCGCCGCCGGAACATGGCCGGGAGATTTACGAAATCATTCACACCGTAACCGGGAATTCCGATCCCTACGCAGAAGTAAAGAAGAAATACAACCATGAATTAATGACGCTTTACCCCCAAATGCAAGCGCTGGTGCGTTCTTCCCGGGACGTAATGGGCAAAGCGGCCAAGCTGGCGGCCGCCGGCAATATCATCGATTTCGGTCCATCGGATAAAAACCATTCCACGGATTACATCATGAAACAAATCGCTGAACCCTGGGGAAAGAATCACCTGCCCATCTTTAAAGAAGAAATACAAAAAGCCGGTAAGATTCTCTATCTGGCCGATAATGCCGGTGAAATCGTGCTGGATCGTTTGTTTATCGAGACGCTGCTGGAAATGTATCCGCACTTGGCTTCGCGCGTTACCGTCGTCGTGCGCGGTGCACCGATCATCAACGACGCCACCATAGAAGACGCCAAGCAGATCGGTTTACACCGCCTGGTCCATGTGGTTGAAAACGGAGACCGCACGCCCGGCACCGTCTTGTCCAGAATCTCCCCACAGGTGCGCAAAGCGTTTTACGACGCCGATCTGGTCATTGCCAAAGGAATGGGAAATTATGAAACGCTCAATAATATCGACCGAACGATATATTTTTTGTTGCGTATTAAATGTCCCCCGGTGGCGGAATTAACCGCACAAAAAGTAAACGATCTGGTTTTTGTACGCAAACCGGAGCTCCGCTAAAACCGATTTCAATATACTTGCATTTTAAGAATATTCAATTATTTTATTCATAGTATTTTTCTGCTCACATTCCACAGGAGAGAGG
>CAZJNP010000732.1:0-1731 GCA_964547355.1 uncultured Calditrichaceae bacterium | reverse complement strand
TATATATACCATAAGATATAGTAAAATTAAGTAGTTATGCTTGTTTTACTGTTGTGTATAATCGAAGTGACACTAGCTTAAAATGAATAAGATCGCTTGTTTTAAAATCGTTTGAGGATATTTCGTTTTGATTTATAAGATTTTTTTATAAATTCTAAAAACTGTTGTTGTTGGTAATTCTACTTAAACAGCGTTTTAAAGTACAGCTTCAAAATCCAGAATTTATTATAAAAAATATTATAAGAATGAAAATGTCGGTTATCTCAAAGACTTATGAATACCACACTGGCTAAAGCTCAAAACGTATTACTACAGTTATAGCAACAACGGAAAGAATATCTAAGTATGAGTGATCGTTTTTTTGAACAACCTATCCTTAATTCACCCTATGAATACCCTGCACGTCATTGGGAACTTGACAAAGATGGCCAGCCAACACAGCGGATCATTGAAAGCCGGCGTCGTGCAGAATTTATTACACCGATTCCTAAGCCCAGAAAGCGTAAAGGATTCCCGGAACAGCGGGAATTGATATTCGATGAAGGTAAATCGCTTTCCACTGCAGAACAGCAGTATGACCCCACATCGATTATTAACCAACTACGAAAACATGTGGATCAATGGCGCGCGATACCTAATCCTAATGACTGGAAAGTGACGCCTGAAACCGCCCGTTTACTAAACCATTGGCGTCATCATAATTTTAGTGGTTTTCGCCCATTTTTTTGTCAGATTGAAGCAGTGGAAACTGTTATATGGCTAACAGAAGTGGCGCCTAAGCTCGGCAAGACGGGAATGGAATTTCTTGACTATCTGGAGCGGGCAAACTATAATGCTAATCCGGAATTAATGCGTTTAGCCTTGAAGATGGCAACCGGTGCAGGGAAAACGACGGTCATGGCCATGATCATTGCCTGGCAGACGATCAATGCCGTAAGGCGTCCGGGGAGTAAAAAATTTACCAGAGGGTTTCTTGTTGTAACACCGGGCATAACCATCCGAGACCGTCTGCGTGTACTTCAACCTAATGATCCGGATAGTTACTATGCCAACCGTGAATTGGTGCCCAATGATTTGATAGCCGATTTGGATAAAGCTAAAATTGTCATAACTAATTTTCATGCCTTCAAGCTGCGGGAACGGATGGAGCTTTCCAAGGGAGGACGCTCACTGCTTCAGGGCCGGGGATCGGCATTAAATACCATGGAAACCGAAGGGCAGATGATCCAGCGGGTTATGCCGGAATTGATGGGCATGAAAAACATTCTCGTTCTAAACGATGAAGGTCATCACTGCTATCGGGAAAAACCCAATGGAGAGGATGTTACTGATCTGAAAGGGGATGAGAAAAAAGAGGCTGATAAAAATAACGAAACGGCGCGACTCTGGATAAACGGTCTGGAAGCCGTAAACCGTAAACTTGGCATTACACGGGTCATTGATCTTTCGGCAACGCCGTTTTTTCTACGCGGTTCCGGCTATGCCGAGGGTACGCTGTTTCCCTGGACAATGAGCGACTTTTCGCTTATGGATGCCATCGAGTGCGGTATTGTCAAATTGCCGCGCGTACCGGTTGCAGATAACATCCCCGGTGAAGAGATGCCCAGATTCCGCAATCTCTGGGAACATATTCGGACGCGTATGCCCAAAAAAGGTCGGGGAAAGTCGAAAATGCTGGATCCCCTGAGCCTGCCGGTTGGACGGCCGACCGCGCTGGGGGCGCGGGTCGGG
>CAZJNP010000731.1:0-1732 GCA_964547355.1 uncultured Calditrichaceae bacterium | reverse complement strand
GGCTTTCCCTTTTATTAAGAATATCGCAAAAAGCGCCATAACGATTAAGCCAAGGAACGCACCTCGACTGTTAGCCAGTATTAAAATATTTAGAACAAACGGAACAATTAAAATAATAGCAATTTTTGCCCACTTTTTCCCGGTTAAAAAATAAACTCCTGCAAAGGCCAGGGGAACCAGTATATGCGCAGCAAGTGCATTCTCTTCCGTGGCGTTGGGCGCCATAAAGCCTAAATGTCGATTTTTACCGACCTCAAATGCTACCTTACCAAAATTGGCAGCACCTAATATCATCATCCAGGTAACAAGTTTATAGTTTTTATATGAGCGTACCAGTTGAATCATCACAAAATAGTTAAGGGCAATTTTAAACCAGTCCAACGCTTTTCTGGAGCTTTCATCAGGCAGAACTGCGATGAATGATGAAACAATATATACATTTATTACCATCAACATCAGCCATATCACTGGTTTGTAATCCGGGTCCTTCATTGGTTCCAACTTGCGATAATGGATTAACCAGCTAATTAATGTGGCTAATGCAATAATGTACGACCAGCGCAAATCGGGCAAGGCACTTCCCCACCACATATAGGGAGGATGGTTGTGCCATTCAAAAACATAGGTAATAACCCCATATACCGGCTTGTAAAAAGTAAGGATGAGACCAGTAAAATATATCAGAATGAATACAAGTGCACTTAAACTCACGTCGTACTTCCGAGATTAGTTTTATTCTTTTCTTCGGTTAACATTTAATTCGAATTACGAAATACCTGCGTCTTTGTCTTATCCATTTTGTAATAGATATTTCGTAATTGCTCTTTTACCTGTTTTGGGAAACGCTCAAAGCTGGTTACACCAAACAACTTACGATTACGTTTTGCCAATTCTTTTTGCTCTTTTTCAGGAAGCCTGAAATAATGATACTCTATAATATTTTTCGAATCATCGTACGTGATAAAACTATATTTGCTTCCGTGCCGTGCCTCTCCGGCAGTACCGGGATTGATCAAGTATAGGTTATCTTCCTGAAGTTTAATTTTCTGAACTGTGTTCAGTTGTTCGATATCATGCAATTCCTTATCTGCAATAAAAGCCATCGCTCGATGTGTATGGCCGAAAAAGGCTATGCTATGGTTATTTTTATTCAAAAACAAAAACGCTTTAAACGCCTTTTCCTTAGTGTTTAGTGTTTCTGTCAAAGATTCAGGAGTAGCGTGAAAAATTATCGCTCGATCGTTTATGGTTTGAGAAAATTTCAGACTTCGGATATATTTCATATCTTGAGCATCTAACAGCTGCCTGGTTTTCCTCGCCACATGTTGTCCGCGTTCCCGGTTACAGGTGCTTAGCGATAGTTCTTCTGCAACCATAGCCTCATGATTGCCTTTCACCGATGGTATTTTGTTGTTTACCATTTCTTGTATGCACTCTTTGGGAAATGAATTATATCCAATAATATCCCCCAAGCAGATTATTTTATCCGGCTTTATCCGGAGCGCTTGTCGTAAAATGTATTGTAACCCAAATAAATTGGCATGGACATCTGAAAAAATTAAATATCTCATCGAAACAACCTTAATATTCTGCGGAAAATCCCTTTTATCGTCTGAATCATTGCGTAAAGCACCGGTTTAAAATCATCAAAGGCCAAGGTCTGGTAAATCCTTTTTCCTTTGTACGATTTTAACCATTGAAATAAGGTTAGTTCTTTTTTCTTATACAACTC
>CAZJNP010000730.1:0-1734 GCA_964547355.1 uncultured Calditrichaceae bacterium | reverse complement strand
GGGTAAGATATCCCGGGTCCAGATTAAACATGCGGCTTTGCCCGACCATATAGGCCGCTTCCAAGGCATTAGTCTGCTGCTTGATTTCCGGCAGCTCTTCCATATCCCGCAACCGTTCAAACGAAACGAACAGTTTGCGCAGCCCTTTGCCCATTTCCGGCTGGTAGTAATCGGTAAATGCGTCAAAATCATACACCGGAGAGGTGAAATCGATGGCGTCGAAACGTTTTTCGATCTCCTGCAGTATTGTGGTTAATTCCACTGCCGGCGTAAACGTCAATCCGCAAAAATATTTGACCGGTTTAACCGGTTTGATAATGCCCATGATATTTTATGTTTTTTTATTTTACTTTCGGGGAAATTTAAACAGAACGTAAAACAATCACAACACACTTTTTTTGGAACGGACTTGTGCTAAATAAAATGACAAGGCAATCCATAACACCTCAATGGATATTTTCCATGCGATTTTTATTCCTTTGGCAATAAAAAAGCGCCGTAACGCAAAAATCTCCACGTCCGGCGCTCATTTATCATCGCATATCTAAGGCATTACACCTCGTACATGGCGTCAATTTCCTTCTTGTACTTTTCCTCCACCACTTTGCGTTTTACTTTAAGGGAAGGCGTCAAATCGCCGGTCTCAATAGTGAAAGGTTGTGGTGCGATAAAGAAGTCCTTAATCGTTTCGTAACGCGCCAGGTCTTTGGTGTAGCGATCAATCTCTTCGCGCAACAGTTGTTTGATCTCAGGCTTTGTAATCAGGTCTTTGTAATCGGTAAAAGAGACGTTATGTTCTTTTGCCCATTTGACGATCTGCTCTTCGGTACCCACAATCACTGCTGAGCAGAATTTTCGTTTATCGCCGATGACCACCGCCTGTTCGATAAACGGACTCTGAATCAGTTTATTTTCGATCGGTTGCGGGGCGATATTCTTTCCACCGGAAGTCACGATGATGTTTTTCTTGCGGTCGGTAATTTTCAGAAAACCGTCCTCATCGATGATGCCGATATCTCCGGTATGGAACCATCCTTCTTCATCAATGGCTTCTTTGGTTTCCGCTTCTTTGTTGTAATACCCGACCATCACATGCGGTCCGCGGGTTAAAATTTCGCCGTCTTCTGCGATTTTCACTTCTACGCTGGGCAAAGGAGGACCAACCGTCCCGAATTTAAAATTATTCAGCAGATTAACGGTGATCACCGGAGAAGTTTCGGTTAATCCGTACCCTTCCAGAATGATCAACCCTGCCGCACCAAAGAATTCGGCAATTTCCTTATTCAACGGCGCGCCGCCGCTGACAAAGAAACGCAGCCGGCCGCCCACCCTTTCGCCCAGCTTGCCGAATACCAGTTTGTAGGCCAGATTACGCTTAAATTTCAATCCGCCCGGAATGGGCTGTTTTTTTGAAATACGGTCCACATATTCGCCACCCACTTTCAACGCCCAGTAAAAAATCTTTCGCTTTAAGGGCGGACCGGCTTCCACCGCTTCCAGAATCCGGGCATAGATTTTTTCGTACAACCTGGGAACGGATACCATTACCGTGGGCTTAATTTCCTGCATGTTTTCCGGAACGGTGTCTATGCTTTCGGCATATGCCACGGTGGCTCCGGGATAATTACTCAGATAATGTCCGGCCATGCGTTCGAAAACATGGCTTAAAGGAAGGAATGAGAGAAAAACGTCTTCGGAATAGATATCAATCACACTTAACGCGTCCTCCACATT
>CAZJNP010000729.1:0-1736 GCA_964547355.1 uncultured Calditrichaceae bacterium | reverse complement strand
GGATAGCTGGGAAGTATATTATGATTTTATTGCCTATGCGCTCAAAAACAAAATTTAGCCCAATAATGGTCAATCCGTTTGACCGGGATGCGCTTCAAATAAAAACGAAAAGAAAACTATGATCATAAAGAAAAAATACTGGAATATCGCCAAGCGATTAAGTACCGCGCAACTGCAAAAGGAAAGCGATTCGGACCTTTTGATTGACGAATCGGATCTGTTCTATGTGAACATTGGCAAACGCGGGAATAACCTGTTTTTAGGATTTTATTCGAAAGAAGGCTTAAAGCTGGCCTTTGAAAAATACAGTGTTACCCATAACTTGAACGAGTTGGGATTTAACGACCTGGTGTTTATTGTCAATATCGACGATCCCTATGTGCATAAATTGTCCATTTACGATCGCATTCAGGACCCCAATCATCTGCTGATCGAAGTGGTATTAAAACGGGAAATTATTAAGATCGACATGCCTTTTACCACACCATTGAATGGCAAAAGTTACGAAACGTTGGCTATTGAGTGGCTGTGCATGCAAAACCCCAAAGCATCTTTTACAAGAAGCAAACCGCAGTTGCCCGGTCAACATTTTCCGGGACTCGGCATGGCTTCCAAGGCGGTGGAATTAATGCTCATTACCGCCTGGCGCCTGAATTTAAGCGGCTTGTTAAACACGCCCCAACAGTATCATAACGCTTATTTGTATTCACGGATTTTTTTCTACTTAAATCCGGAATACGAGGCTATGCTCACCGCCATGAAACGGGACACTAAAAAATTTCCGCTCCCAATGGTGGCATGGGCGGTTGAATGGGGGACGGTTTATGACAAAAAAACCGGAAAACCGCTGGTTTGGCCCGCGGGTAAACAAATCGTTCCTCTGGATGAAGAATTGAAAGATTTTTTTGATTCCAGAGTTTACAGAAATTATGTTAAGGAGCGATCAAAAGAATACGCATACGAATTGGATCTGGAAAAATATAATCGACGGAAAGAACAAACGAAGGAGGGTGAATGAAGCTTAAAGCCATTCAATTACGCAAAGGAAATGTAATTCTTTTTAAAGATGATCTTTACGTGTTAACCGAAGTGGTGCATGTGACTCCAGGAAAGGGTCAGGCTTCAATCCAGACAAAAATGAAGAGCATCCGCACCGGAACCAACGCCGAAAAGCGGTTTCGTCCAGACGAAGCGGTGGAAAAAGCGGATCTCATGACGCGAAAAATGGAGTTTATTTATCAGGACGGTGACGACTATTATTTTATGGATCAGGAGACGTTCGAGCAAATTCCCCTTAAAGCTGACTTGCTGGGTGATGCACCTTTATATATGCTTCCGAACACGGTCGTTGATGTGAGTTTTTATGAAAATGATCCCATCGGCATCGAACTACCGTTGACGGTCAATTTAAAAGTCGTGGAAACCGAACCCACTTTAAAAACGGCGACGGTTACTTCATCCTATAAACCCGCGGTACTGGAAACCGGATTAAAAACGCAGATTCCTCCCTTTATCGAAGAGGGAGAAGTGATAAAAGTAGATACCCGGGATGGCAGCTATATCGAGCGGGTAAAATAGATTTTGTTAAATAATGGGGGATGCACGTCCCCCATTTTTTTATACCTTTTAATGAACCCCATTTGTTTATTTCTTTCGGTTGTACTCCAACTTTTTATGACATCCGGTCAGGCAGGAACCGCCGTTTTCGTTCCATTCGTATTTCATGGGCATTTGCC
>CAZJNP010000728.1:0-1744 GCA_964547355.1 uncultured Calditrichaceae bacterium | reverse complement strand
TTGAAACGCCTGATTCCAAACATAATGTTTTTCCTGTAAATATTCATTTTATTGGATGTTTTTCCTATTCTAATACAACTATTATCATAAATAAACAAGGAAATTTGTTGATTAATAAATTTTTATTATGTAGTTTAGCAACTAATGTTCCTATTAAAAAAGTAGTATCAAACAGACTCTGTTAACACAAAAAAACAAACGGGATGGCTCTTTTATTGAAAAACATATCAACGGCTGTTACTTTTAATAACCGGGACTATATTTTATCGAACACGGATATTCTGATTGAAGAGAATCAGATTGTATCCACAGGAAAAAATTTAACAGCTTCCGAAGGAGCTCAAATCATTGACTGTACAGATCTGATGGCCTTACCTGGTTTTGTAAACACCCACCATCATTTGTATCAAACGCTGTTCCGCGGGATTCAGGAAGTACAGGAAAAACCTCTTTTTCCGTGGCTCATCGGCCTGTACGAGTTTTGGAAACATCTTACTCCCCAAGCTGTTTATTATGGCGCTATGGTAGGTTTCAGCGAATTATTACGTACGGGATGCACCACCACAACAGATCATCATTATGTTTTTCCGGAAGGAAAACCAGGCTCCCTGATCGATGAACAAATCAGAGCGGCTTCCGAAATAGGGATCCGGTTTCATGCCACCCGCGGTTCCATGTCGCTGGGTAAAAGTGCCGGCGGACTGCCGCCCGACTCTGTGGTACAAAAAGAAGAGATTATTCTCCAGGATTAGGAACGGTTAATCAATACCTATCATGACAACCGGAGGTTTTCGATGCAAAAAATTGCTCTGGCTCCCTGATCCCCCTTTTCGGTTACCAAAGAACTTATGATCGAAACCAGAAAGTTAGCCAGACAAAAGGATGTTATGCTGCACACCCACCTGGCAGAGACACTGGATGAAGAAAAGATTTGTTTGGAAAAATTTGGCAGGAACCGGTAGAATTAATGGCCGATCTGGGGTGGACAGGTCCCGATGTGTGGTTTGCCCATGTGATACACCTCAACAAAGAAGAAATTAAAATGCTGGAAGGGGCCGGCGTGGCCCACTGCCCCTCTTCTAACATGAAGCTTTCCGGCGGAATTTGTCCCACAACAGAGCTGTTGGAAGCCGGCGTAAAATTAAGCATCGCCGTCGACGGCAGCGCCTCAAACGATGGATCCAACATGTGGGAAGAGGTGAGAAGAACCTACCTTTTAAACCATTTGAAATACGGCAGTAACGGGCTAAGTGCGTATCAGGTGCTGCGCATGGCCACCCGTGGAGGGGCGGAAGTGCTGGGCAGAAATGATATCGGCATACTGCAGGAAGGAATGGCTGCCGATATTGTTCTGGTCGACCTGAACGACATAGCTTACACGGGTTCGCACGACCCGCTGGTCAGTTTGGTGACCTGCGGTAATTCAAGCCTGGTAAAAATTACCATCATAAATGGAAGCATTGTAGCGCAAGACGGAGAGGTGTTAACCATAAACATGCACGAAATGAAAGAAAAAGCACACAAAGAAGCCACCAGGCTGGTTACGTACCAAAGGCGACATGTTTAAACAACCCTTTTCCGCTTTACCAAAAATATCAGAAAAGCAAAATTCCGGAATCATTCTCGTGATTCCCGGTTCATAAATACAGAAATAAATCTTCTTTTATACCTTATTTTTATAGAGTATTAAGCCACATTTTATATTAATTCATGGAAAAGATAAATATTTTACGCAGTTATTATG
>CAZJNP010000727.1:0-1760 GCA_964547355.1 uncultured Calditrichaceae bacterium | reverse complement strand
ACTGTCTATGTTCTCGACTTCAAAAATAAAATATTTAATAAAAAAGGGCAGAAGTTCACTTTCTGCACTTTTACGCCAATGAATATTATTACATCGTTTATTCGATCACATACGTATTCCCGGAATAGAGCAGATCGTGCAATGTCCCTTTGCCCTTTTTCTTGGTCACCTGCTCTATCTGGTCGTGCAAAAGTTCTTCGTAAGTCGGCTCTTTGATATCGCGGAAAACACCAATCGGCGTGGGCATTCCGGGTATTTCGTTCAGATCGGCTAACGCGAATTCCGCTGCTGCATGACCGGTCGTGGCGTCATGTCTGATTAACGCATCGGTATCCGTGTTTTCATCCAGATGGATGACTTCGAAATTATTGCATGTCCAGTTAAGCGCTTTATCATCATTATTACCAAAGATCAACGGCTTTCCGTTTTCGAGCGTGAGCAAATTCTCTTTCTTTGTGGTTTTATCGGTTAACGACTTAAACGCACCGTCGTTAAAAATGACGCAGTTCTGATACACTTCCACGAAAGAGGTACCCTTGTGTTCTGCTGCCAAACGGATCATTTCAGCCAGATGTTTTACTTCCCGGTCAATGGTACGGGCTACGAACGTAGCGCCGGACGCCAGGGCCATTTTTATCGGGTTAAACGGATTTTCAATAACTCCATAGGGAGAAGATTTGGTGATCTGGCCTTTCTGGGAAGTGGGCGAATACTGCCCTTTGGTTAATCCATAAATCCGGTTGTTGAACAGGATTACGGTAATGTCCACATTTCTGCGGCATAGGTGAATAAAATGATTGCCGCCGATGCTTAATCCGTCTCCGTCACCAGTGATTACGAATACCTTCAATTCAGGGTTGGCCAGTTTGATACCGGTGGCAATTACCGGAGCGCGACCATGGATTCCATGGATACCATAGGTGTCCACATAATAAGGAAAACGGCTGGAGCAACCGATTCCGGAAACAAAGACGAAATTTTCTTTTGGGACACCCAGTTCAGGAAGAATTTTTTTCATCTGAGCCAAAATGGAATAGTCGCCACAGCCTGGACACCAGCGGGGTTCCAGATCCGATGTAAAATCATCTCGCGTTAATTTCATTGGTTTTATGTTTTGAGTTACCTCTGTCATTGTCTTTTATCCTTTCAAATAATAATTGATTTCATCTATCAATTCATTGGTATTGAGTGGAAGACCTCTTACTCTATTGAAGCTTTTTACATCCACTAAATATTCCATGCGCAGTACTTTTGATAGCTGGCCGAGATTCACTTCCGGAACCAGCACATGCTTAAAGTTGTGGATATATTTCCCCAATATGGTAGGCAGAGGATTAACCCATCTCAGGTGGATCCAGGCCACTTTTTTACCCGTCTTCTCAACTTCTTCAATGGCATTAAAGACCACACCGTAGGTACTTCCCCAACTGACAATCAGCAGGTCACTATCAGGATCACCATACAATTCCGGCTCTTTGATATATTTCTGAATCCTAGCTACCTTCTCGGCCCGGATGCGTACCATGCGATCATGATTTTCGGGATCATACGAAACATTACCGGTTTCATCCTTTTCCAGGCCGCCGATATGATGCTCAAATCCGGGCGTCCCGGGAATGGCCAAATAACGAGCTAAGGTTTCCGGATCGCGTGCATAAGGTTTATAATCTTCCGGATTATCGGCATATTTAACTTCGATTTCAGGCAGCTCATCTTCTTCAGGAATTAACCAGGGTTCGGCACCGTTGGCGATGTAACCG
>CAZJNP010000726.1:0-1776 GCA_964547355.1 uncultured Calditrichaceae bacterium | reverse complement strand
CTATTGCCCTTCTCCTCTTAGCACAGCGGAAACTGTTTTTAGAAGAATATATAAATTCATTTTTAAACTGCGTCGGCGCTCAATGTACTCTAAATCCCGGGCTACCTTTTGTTTGACATCTTCCAAAGTTTCATCGTAACCCACCGTTACCTGTGCCAAACCTGTGATCCCCGGTTTTACTTTTAATCGATTCATATAAAAAGGAATTTTCTTTTTAAAATTCTCAGCAAAAAACGGACGCTCCGGGCGAGGGCCGATAAAACTCATATCACCTTTTATGATATTCATCAATTGCGGAAGTTCATCAATTCTTGTCTTGCGCATAAATCTCCCGACCCGTGTTACCCTTGGATCATTTTTCGAAGCCCAAACAGGTCCGGATTTTTTTTCTGCATCCGCTACCATGGATCTAAATTTATAAACTTTGAATATCTTTCCGTCTTTTCCGTACCTGTTTTGACTGTAAAAAATCGGACCTGGAGACTCGATTTTTATAGCAATTGCAACGATGATAAAAAGGGGTAACAATAAAAACAATAAAACCAAACTCCCCACAAAATCAAAAATTCGACGAAGTCCAAAATCTTCTCTCGACCAGGCGTCTCTGATGACATCCCGAATAATATGGCCATATTCTTCATCATAAGCATCCGATACGATTTTATATTCGATCCCTTTACTCGTACAGAGCTTAATGATTTGACCAAGAAAATCCTTTTCTGCAGGGGAAAGGATGATAAGAACTTCTTCAATTTGCCATTTGTCAACAGCTTCGGCAAATTTATCAAGTCCGGCAACTATAGGAACGTTTTTATAATGTTTTCTATTAAGATCCGGGTTTAAGCTCAGGAAAGCACGCGCGTCATATCCCAATGATGGCGTATTAAGCAGATGTTCGTAAAGTTCGACGGCTTCCGTATTCCATCCGACAATTAGAACAGATTTAAGTTTGGGTCGTTTTAAAATATCCGCCGTAGTTGCTGCTAAACTCACACCCATTTGTATATTTAGTTCCTTTACTGGAATATGTTGATTCCAAATTATGAAGAAAAATATTTAATACTTCTTATCTGAGACAAACCGAAGTTCGGAAATAAGGTCTTAATTCTTTGTGCTTTAAATCAAGATTTCTTACATGAAGACTAAAACAGTTCATACACTTTCCTTATTTTGTCCGAAAAATATTTTTCCCTCAAAAAATGCGTTTTGGTTTAATTTTTTTACATAATTATGCATTGTCAGATATATCGGACAAATTTTACTTTTATTAATTAAATGATAAATAGAAATCGAATTAAATGGCTCTGAATTGCAAAAAAATTAAAATTTGAATGATTAAAAAAGAAAATAATATCAGAACGACTCTGCTTCATCGAGCAACATAATCGGAATATCATCCTCAATGCGATATTTTAAGCGACATTTGGCGCAAATCAGCATTTCGTGCTCTGTGTCATACTCCAGCTCACCCTTACATTTAGGGCAAACAAGTAAATCGAGTAATTGCGGATCCAGCATTATTGATATTCCTTTAAAAAAATTGATTGACTGTTTTCAAAAATTCCCTGGGAGGTTTTACAGCCCTCCCTTTTGCATTCATAAATGAATGACTGGAATACCCGGTGCAAATCTTTTTATTCTGCTCATTAAATACTTCATATTCCAGACGAAAAGTTGCCTTTGGTTTTTGCTTCATCATTACGGTAATTTGTAATTCTTCGTCAAAATAAGCAGGATGAATATATTTGGCGCCTACTTCTAATACAGGAATATAGT
>CAZJNP010000725.1:0-1776 GCA_964547355.1 uncultured Calditrichaceae bacterium | reverse complement strand
ATATTAAAGAGTCCGGCGGAAACACCGATCAACATTAATTACAATTTATTGACTTAAGAGGCAAATCATGGAATCTGGCAAGCCCAAGGCCAAGACGTATGTGTATGGCTTGATTTTTTTTGGCGCGATCTTAATAGCGATTATGCTGAGTAATCTGGTCATTCTACAGACCCTGGAACTGAAAAGTCTGGACTGGCGTTTCGAATTACGCGGTCCCCGCCCAGTGGATGATTTGCCGATTGTTATTTTAGCCATTGACGATCAGTCGGACGAGTCCACCCCGTCCCGATGGCCGTGGCCGCGCTCTTACTTTGCCCACGTGATTGAAAACCTCGAGCAGGCCGGTGTGGCTGCCATCGTGATCGACGTGATCTTTGACCAACCAGACCGAACCGGACCTGAGCAGGACGATATTTTTGCCCAGACCCTGGCAAAATACGATAATATCGTCTTAACCGGCAAATTGTTGCGTACGTATTCGCATTACTCCTTTGAAACCCTGATTCCACCTTACGAGAAATTCATTGAAACGCATACCGTTTGGGGGTTAGCCGCCCTGGAAGCTGACCTGGATGGATTCTATCGCCACTATCCGGTGATTCAAAATTATAATGATTCGCTTTATCTTTCTTTAGCCGCGCAAGTTCTGCGTATCTACGAAGCACGAGGGGATTCCACTTACCATTATGACATGGATCAGGAAGCCTATGTGCTTGGGAAACATCACATCCCCAAATATGATTGGTTGGGCATGTTGATTAATTATCGGGGACCGGCCGGTACCTATAAATATTATCCGTTTGATAATGTTCTGGACGATTCCACCTTTGATCTGCGTGAAGATTTTGACATGGATGTTTTTGACGACCCGGGTGACTCTGCCCTGGGTATTTCTCCCGGGTTGAAATATTCCGGCGAATTAGAAGGTAAAATTATACTGATTGGTTCAACTATTCAGGAATTGCACGATAATTTTCCAACCCCCTTTCTGGAATATCGCAACGCAAAAGGCGAAATTGTCAAAGCGGAAATGCCGGGTGTGGAAATTCATGCCAATGCCTTAGCCACCATCCTGACCGATCAATATTTAGAAACCGTTCCCTTAACCTGGGTTTATGCCCTGCTCGTTTTGCTGGGATTTTTAATTTTTCTCTTTTCCCGATATACGCCTACGGTGATTAGCGCCTTTTTGCTGTTGGTTTTGATCGTTGGCTATACCGTATTGGTTTTAGTCGGATTTGTACAATACCGGCAGGTTTTTCCGCTCATTCTGCCGGTCTCGGCGATGGTGTTAAGTTTTATAGGATTCACCATCTACAATTTTGTATTAACCCAAAAAGAAAAGCGTATGTTACGTGGGGCCTTCGCCCATTATGTTCCGGATTCTGTAATCCATGAAATTATGAGCGATCCGCAAAAATTAGCCCTTGGGGGCGAAGAACGGGTCGTCTCTATTTTATTCTCCGATGTAGCTGGGTTTACAACCATATCGGAACAGTTGACACCCCATGAGCTGGTTACCCTTTTAAACGAATATCTCACGGAAATGACGGATATCATTCTTGCGAATAAGGGCACGATCGACAAATTTGAAGGTGACGCTATTATGGCGGAATTTGGCGCGCCGATTGCCTTTCCTGATCATGCTCAAAAAGCCTGCTACGCGGCACTGGAAATGCAGCGCAAGCTTAAAAAATTGCGTCTCAAATGGAAAGAAGAAGGGAAACCACAACTACACGCCCGGGTCGGTATTAATACCGTGGCTTTGCTTTTTCA
>CAZJNP010000724.1:0-1793 GCA_964547355.1 uncultured Calditrichaceae bacterium | reverse complement strand
GTAGAGCATCTTACGCAATCGTTCGAACAATACCCGGTCAGCGTCTTCCTTTAGGTTCAGATCCATAGTTAACACTTCCGCAGCCATTTTTTTAGCCACTTCCAACAATGGGCCTTCCACTTTTTCAATGGCTTCAAGGTATTTCAATTCCATAGCCTGCATTTCTATCTGCATGGCTTCCAGGCGGCGTTTGGTCTCGTTCATTACGCTTTTTTGTCCTTCTTCGTACCCTACTCTAAAGGACTCCTCGCGCGATTTTTGCAACTCCATCTCCAGAATCTTAATCCGATCATTGAGCAACTTAATCCGCTGTTCCATGGGATTGTTTTGCCCGGGTTGCCCCTGCTTATTTGCGCCGGAATGTCCCGAGGAGCGCCGGCCGGCCGAGACTTCGGTGACTTTTAAATTAACCGGCCGCTGACCTAATCTAATGGTATACGTTTTCATGATTTTATTCCAATAACGCTTCTTCTTCGCCGCGCACTAACATAATTTGTCCCTGCTCTTCCAGACGGCGGGCTGTTTCCAGAATGGCCTTCTGGGCATCTTCCACATCTTTAACCCGCACAGGACCCAGATACTCCAACTCTTCTTTTAACATCTTCGCCGCACGTTCGGACATATTCTTAAAAATGACTTCTTTAAGTTCGTTGCTGGTGGCTTTAAGAGCCAGAGCCAGGGTTTTGGAATCCACCTCTTTCAAAATGGCTTGAATGGCCGATCCAGGCAAATGTAATAAGTCTTCAAATACAAACATCAAATCGGTAATCTCGTTGGCCAATTCGGCATCCCGCTCGCGCAGATGTTCCATGATGTTTTTCTCGGAAGTGCGGCTCACAGAGTTGAGGATTTCCGCCATGGTTTCCACGCCGCCGGTTTTGCTCAATCCGCCGCCAAAGACGGAACCTAACTGATCGCGTAAAACGGCCTCGATGTCTTCGATTAATTCCGGCGAAGTTTTTTCCATCGTCGCCACCCTGTAGGCAATTTCGTATTGTGTCTCTTCCGGCATTTCAGATAAAATCGCGGCGGCCTGCTGTGGTTTGAGATTAGCCAGAATTAAAGCTGCAGTTTGAGGATGTTCGTTTTGTAAAAAGTTTAACAGCTGCTTATCATCCACCGTCTGTAATAAATAGAAAGCGCTGACTTCGGTGGCGGCTTCTACTTTTTTGAGAATTTCCTCCGCTTTCTTTTTGCCCCAGGCCGCTTCCAGCATCTGCCGGGCATACGAAAGACCGCCCTGCACAATAAACTGGTTGGCCATCATCATTTCATAGAATTCTTCGATGGTTTGCCCCAGGATTTCCGCAGGGACGTTCTGCAATTTTGCGATTTCGATGGAAACTTTTTCCACTTCTGTTTCATTTAAATTCTTTAAAATGGTTGAAGCTCTTTCCACTCCTAAAGCGATCAGAATCAGGGCAACTTTTTCTAACGGTTTTAACTGATTTTTTGTTACGTTATCCATTATTTAGTCCCCGCCTTTGTGATCCACGAACGTAACAGTTTGGTTGCGTCTTCCGGATTTTCTTCCACAAATTTTATTACTTCCTTGGTCATCTTATCCTCTGCTTTGAGTTTTGCGCGCGCTTCAGGACTGAGTTTTTTCATATAGATATCTTCCGGTATTTCGTCTTCCACCTGCTGCGGACTACCTTCCGGTAGGGCGGCCTGTTCATTCACCGTATGTCCCGGTAAAGCACCGCCAATCGAACCGCCTCCCGGTAGTGCAAGTTGGGTGACACTGGTTTTAAGCATTCCCTTCAACAGGAAGAAGGCCAATAACATACCGA
>CAZJNP010000723.1:0-1802 GCA_964547355.1 uncultured Calditrichaceae bacterium | reverse complement strand
TCTTTGTATCAGGGAAATCATCATTTGAATTCAAAATACCCTTGCAGAAAAAGGAATGCAAGGACTAAAAAAGTATTTTTAGGGACCGTAATAATGGCGCATTGCCAATCGAGCCTGTAACCTGTGTGTTTCAAGGTGCATTCTGTTAGTTAAAAGAAATAACTCCAAAATAAAAAAAGGCTGTCTCTTCTACCGAAACAGCCTTTTGGAAGCAAAAAATTAATTACCGCCGATTTTGGTTTTATCCAGTCGGTCATACACGGCAAATTCGCCGATCTTCAGATTTTCATCCTTCACCAATTTAATCTTCATCCAGTACTTCCACATTAATTTCAGGCGGCGGCTGTAACGACCACGATTCATATAGTTGTAAACATCCGGGCGAACATGGATGGTAATCCGCCGATCGCCGCGTGAGATGCGGTAACGCTGAATCCAGCGTTCAATGGCGGATACCGTGGAATTAAGCGTAGGTACCAGTCCGGTACCGTTGCACACCGGGCACACTTCCTTGATGGTGTGCAATACGCTGGGGCGTACCCGCTGGCGGGTCATTTCGATCAAACCAAAACGGCTCATTTCTTCGATTTTTGTAATAGAGCGATCTTTGGCGAATTCTTTCTTAAGCTCCATGTGAATCTTACGTTTATTCACCTCATCCCGAACGTCAATAAAATCGATGACGATTAAACCGCCCAGATCGCGCAGGCGGGCCTGACGGGCGATTTCCCGCGCTGCTTCCATATTAATTTTCAGGGAATTGGTTTCATGATCTTTTTTCCCGATGAATTTACCGCTGTTTACGTCGATGGACACCAGCGCTTCTGTGGGTTCGATGATGATGTATCCCCCGTTTTTCATCCACACCTTGCTGTGCCCCATATTCTCGATTTCTTTTTCGATGTTGTATTCATCAAAAATGGGCTTTTTCCCTTTATAATAAATGATTTTGTGCTGCAAATGCGGCGCCACATATTTCACGTAAGAAACAATTTCGCGCATCAATTTTCGGGAATCCACCACCACCTGATCCACATCTGCCGTAAACAAATCGCGGATAATGCTGGAAGCCATGGCCATATCCTTATACACAAGCGCCGGAGCCTTTTCGGACTTTATGCGCTTTTCGATTTTACGCCAGGTTTCCATGAGCTTGTTTAAATCTTTTTTCAGAATTTTTTCGCCTTTACCTTCCGCTACGGTGCGAATAATCACGCCAAAATGCTCAGGTACTATTTGGCGAGCGATATCTTTTAGCCGTCTTTTTTCTTTATGATCCTGGATTTTTCTGGAAACACCGAAATGCCGTTTATTGGGCATCAACACCACAAACCTTCCCGGCAGGGCGATCTCGGTAGTCACGCGACACCCTTTGGTGCTGATGGGTTCCTTGATGATTTGAACCAGAATATCCTGATCTTTCTTAAGCGATTTGGCCACTTCGAATTCTTCCCGGTAGCGGTGATCGGTGTGGTCGTGCCCCTCTTCTTCTTCATAATCAATGAAATAATCCTGGTAAGATGCGGAAACATCGGAAAAATGCAAAAAAGCGTTCTGCTCATGCCCGATATCGATAAACGCGGCCTGCATGCCCGGAAGCACGCGGCTGACTTTTCCCTTGTAAATATCGCCCACCATGCGTTCATATTCCGGACGTTCCACAAACAATTCCACCAATTTCGAATCTTCCAGAATCGCAATTCGGGTTTCTTCGTTGGTAGCGTTAATGATAATTTCTTTTGTCATAACTGTTTATTCCTCAATTCTCTTTTCCTGTTCCGTACGAGGAAGACGTTTTAAAT
>CAZJNP010000722.1:0-1804 GCA_964547355.1 uncultured Calditrichaceae bacterium | reverse complement strand
GATACTCATAATTCATAATTTGTTAATAACTCTTTTCACTAAAGATAGTCAGAAAGAAAAATGAACGAGCAAAAATCAAATACAAAGGACAATGGCCGAATTGTGGTGCGCAATTTAAATTTTTTCTACGGAAAGCACCAGGCCCTGTTCAGCAATAATCTGGAAATCGCACCGAAAAAGGTCACGGCAATCATTGGTCCTTCAGGGTGCGGTAAATCCACGCACCTTCGTGTTTACAACCGCATCTTTGAACTCTACCGGGACCAGCGGGCCGAGGGGGAAGTGCTGCTCGATGATGAGAATATTCTTTCGCCCGATCAGGATTTAATAGAGCTGCGAAAGCGCGTGGGCATGATATTTCAGAAACCCACGCCTTTTCCAATGAGCGTTTATGATAATGTGGCCTACGGACTGAAACTGCATTACAAGCTCAGCAAGGGCGAAATGAACGACCATGTGGAGCAGGCTCTGACGAAGGCCGCCTTGTGGGATGAAGTGAAAGATAAACTACATGAGCCGGGAACGGCGCTCTCCGGAGGACAGCAGCAGCGCCTGTGTATTGCCCGGGCGGTGGCGGTTGAACCGGAGATTTTATTGATGGACGAACCCACTTCGGCTATTGATCCGGTGGCCACAGCGAAAATTGAGGACCTGATCGCACAGTTGCGAGGAACCTACACCATTGTGATCGTTACACATAACATGCAGCAGGCGGCAAGGATTTCTGATTTTACGGCTTTCTTTTATGAAGGCTATATTGTAGAATACGGTAAAACGAAAGAGTTGTTCACTCGTCCCAAGAAGAAACAGACGGAAAATTATATTACCGGAAGGTTTGGATGATATTAAGATCCAATGGCCTATGACCAATGATGGCCCATTCACTTGTGCTTTGGATTTGGAAGTAGTATTTATTAGTTTCGAAGTAAAAGTTCCAAAAAATCGGCATACTCTGTGTTTATCAATAGATAAAAAAAGGATAGACGATGACCTTACATTTTCAACGGGAAGTAGAAAAATTAAAAAAGATGATTCTAAACGAAGCGGCTTCTGTGGAAGACGGTTTGAAAAAGGCCATTAAGGCCTTGCAGGATCGTGACGAAACTTTGGCGCAGGAAGTAAAGGACTCCGACGACGTCATCGACCAGATGGAAATTGATGTGGAAGAAGAAGGGCTGAAAATTTTAGCCCTGCATCAGCCGGTGGCTATCGATCTGCGTTTTATTATTTCGGTGATTAAAATTAACAACGACCTGGAACGTATTGGGGATTTGACGGCCAATATTGCCGCACGGACCAAACAGATGGGCCGGTATCCGCAGTTAACCATCTCCGATGACATCTATCGAATGGCAGAGATCGCAATGGCAATGGTGAAAGACAGTCTGGACGCGCTGGTCAACATGGACGCGGCTCTGGCCGAAAAAGTATGCGCCGCCGATGAACAGGTAGATGATCTGCACAAGCGGATGTTTGGTTATGTTGAGAGTGAAATAACAAACAATGTGGAGCAAATCGATTTCTATCTACAACAATTAGGCGTTTCCCGTTACCTGGAACGAATCGCCGATCATGCCACCAATATTGCCGAGGACGTAATGTATATGGTGTCCGGAAAAATTTCCCGGCACAAGGGATTATCTGAATTCTAGTATTGAATATACTCTAAAAAGTATTTTACCGTAAACTCCTCAGATTGCTTTTCTTGAAAAACGTCTGATATTTGTTACTCGTATGTGTTTGAGATTCTTCAAGGTATGTCTGAAGAATAAAGACTCGACACGCTCTACTGGCCCCAATAATC
>CAZJNP010000721.1:0-1804 GCA_964547355.1 uncultured Calditrichaceae bacterium | reverse complement strand
CTGCAAACTAATTTAATTTTGAATCCAGTGCGTTTTTGACTTACTTTTGTTTAAATATGAGTGATTATTTTGCGGGTTTCGTTAAATATTCCCGTAAATAGAAAAGCACCAGGCCTGTTCTTCTTCAACAAAAGGATATACCGGCCTACATAAATTCGTAGATAAAAATTGTTAACTAAATCATTGAGGAACTGACATGTTCAAACTTCTTCGTATTTTGCCATTAGTTATTTTATTGTTGATCGCCTGTGGGAAAAAGGAAACCGGCGTTCTAGTCGAAGGAAAAATCATCGCAGCCGACCAAAATCCACCGGCTATGGCCCACATTCACATTTACAAACTGGGTGGAAATCCATACGCACCGGAACGCAGCGTCCTGGTAAACAAAGACGGTACGTTTACGATACGTATTCCAAAGCGGGAACTGGCAGAACTGATGGTTACCGCCGCCGATCATAAAAACATGGCTTTCCCGTTAATGCTGAACAAAGCCGCAAACGCGATTCACCTGACCATCCAACTCCAACCCCATGATTATCCTCAGTCGTTTGAGGATGTTCGCATTACCGGTGACTGGAACAGGTTTAGTTTTAACAGCGCCGAACCTATGCAGCCGCAAACGGACGGAACATTTGTATTCACAAAAAAAATAGCCAACGACACCCTGGCTTATCAACTTGTCAACGCCACCAGCGACGGACACACCGTAAACGGCACCATGTACGATGCCCTTAAATACGACGGGGGCGGAGATTATATTTCCATTATTCGTAACATCAAAGGTCAGGTAACCGTTGTTTTTGATCCCAAAAAACTCATCCGCGCCAAAGAGAACATACATCCCGGCGTTCTGGTTGATGCTAAAAACCAACCCTTACAGCGGTACATCGATATCTCTTTAAGCTTTTATCAGGTGCTGGAAAAAGCCCTTACAAAAATGAATATGCCGCCAGACGCACAAAGCAGCGCACCGGATTATATGCCGCAGGCCGATTCGCTGAAAAACTACTTACTTCAGGTCATGCACAATACCGAAGACCCGCAGGCCGCCCGGTTTGCCGCCTTTTATTTACCTCAGCTACGAAAATTAGAAGTAGATATTCCGGATTCTTTGCTTAAAAAAGTAACCGACCTGCTTCCGCTAACTGACCCTTTCTGGGAATTAGACCCCATGTCCGCCACCGTGGTTTATTCTTCTGCCTTAGGGGAGGAAAAAGCCGCCGCTCTGTTTGAAAAATCGGTTAAGGAAATGCATTACAACAACGTACGTGCCGCTTTACTGGTTCACCTGGGATTTAAAGCCAAACAAGCCGGTGACAGGGAAAAAATGGCCGCAATTTACGAAGATTTAAAAACACATCATAACAACATATCGGAATTACAGTACTATATCGAACAACTGAATCCCAATTTAAAAATCTCAAAAGGGCAACCCATCCCGGATTTCTCGTTTAAACTTTTAGACAGTGATAAGACCATCTCCAAAAATGATTTACTGGGGAAATACTACATCATGGATTTCTGGGCCACCTGGTGCCGCCCCTGCATCGGGGAGATGGCCTATTTGCATACGGCCTTCGCGAATTACAAAAAGAAAAACTTTACCATCCTGAGCCTTTCCTTTGATCGAAAAGTGGAAGACATATATCAGTTCCGCAAGAAGAGCTGGAAAATGCCCTGGCTGCACGTATTTTTAACCAATGAACAACGCGATCAAGTATCGAAAGAATTTGAGGTGCGCGGCATCCCCCGCCCGATCCTGGTAAACCCGCAGGCAATTCTCAGCGACCTCGCGACACAACAA
>CAZJNP010000720.1:0-1808 GCA_964547355.1 uncultured Calditrichaceae bacterium | reverse complement strand
ATATTTCTTTTTAGTTTAAAAATCTTCTGGTATCCGATTGAAATAAGTGATGAAATATAAACTTAAAGCGATCATTCCCAAAAAATAAAGAATAAAAATCAACCAGAACTCCGAACCAAGCACCGGCTCCGGCAGCAAGTTGGCTTCCAGCGTCAGATGAAAAAGGGTTGCTAAAAAAAGAACCGTTGCAAGGTTTAAGACACCGAAATATTTTCGCACCAGTGCGAACGTTTTTCCGGCCCGCTCCGGAGCCAACCAATATTCTTTATTGGGTAAATTGATCCAACGGAGAGGAATTTTTTCTAAAAACGCGATTAAGAGGGCTAATAATCCCGAAAGGCCCAGAAAAACTGCTCCCCAGACAATAAAAAATGAATTTTTATCTGACCAACCATTGGCATGGCCGTCGGCGCTAAAATGGGAGGCTACGCGTCTGGGCAATTGGGGATAGTAGCGATAAACATCCATTAAGAAAAACGCGACCGCCGCCAACAGAATTAAAAACAGCAGAAATTTGTTATTCACAAAACTTCTCCCGGATGTAGGTGCCTGTTGTACAATTCCCTGAATTACGGGACCAAACAAAATATACAGGCAGCAGCGTTATTTAATAACCAATAATTAAGAACCGAAGAATTACACAAATTACATCATTTTGCCATTCTGCTCAGTCAGGTAGTTATTAGTAATGCCCTTCAGAGAATCACGCCACACAAAGGGGGCTACCCTAACATATCCTGGTGCTGCAGAAACCATTCGGTTGTGCGTTTTAATCCTTCATGCACAGGCACAAGCACTTCGTAACCCAGCAGTTCTTTAGCTTTTGAAATGTCCGCCAAAGAATGTTTAATGTCGCCGGGGCGCGGGTCTCCGTGCTTAGCAGGAATCCAGGCACCGGTGAGTTTGCCCAGTTCTTCTGCTAATTCGTTCAGCGTAATCCGATCACCACAGGCAATATTAAACACTTCGCCGGCCGCTTTGGGCGCTTTGCAGGCCAGCAGATTGGCATTGATTACATTGTCGATGTAGGTAAAATCGCGGCTCTGAGTTCCGTCACCGTAAATAACCGGCGGGGTGCCGTTTAAAAAGGCTTTGATGAATTTAGGAATTACAGCGGAATAGTAAGAGTTCGGGTCCTGCCTGCGGCCAAAAATATTAAAATAACGCAAAGCCACGGTTTCCAATCCGTAAACCTTGTAGAATACGGAGCAGTACTGTTCGGCCGCCAGTTTATTGACGGCATAGGGAGACAGCGGGTCTGGCTTCATGGTTTCCACTTTAGGCAGAGTGGGCGTATCACCATAAGCGGACGAAGAAGCGGCATAAACCACCCGTTTAACGCCCTTTTCTTTGGCTGCGTAAAGCACATTAAGCGTGCCGGAGGTGTTGACGTCATTGCTTTCGATGGGCGTTTGGATGGAACGGGGTACGGAAGGCAAAGCCGCCTGATGCAGCACGTAATCAATACCCTCCATGGCTTCAAACACTGTGTTCAGATATCGAACATCGCCTTCTATGATTTCAATTCGATCTTTAATGCCTTCCAAGTTATGCGCTTTACCGGTAGAAAAATTATCCAGTACCCGGACAAAATGTCCCTGATTAACCAGGGCTTCCGCCAGGTTTGAGCCGATGAATCCCGCGCCGCCTGTGATCAGATAGCGTTCTCCCATTTATTCCTCCGTATTTATTCTATGCTTGTTGTCGTAGAAAAAATGATCGGATAATTTAACAAAAACTAAAATTTGAATTGTGACGAACCCCATCATTTATACGGCACTACAACCCATAGCGTCGTAGTGGGGGAC
>CAZJNP010000719.1:0-1811 GCA_964547355.1 uncultured Calditrichaceae bacterium | reverse complement strand
GCACCGGCAAGCTGGATCTTTTACTTTGGATAGACAGCTTAAGGAAAAAGTCTTTTAATTCTCAACAAAAAGAAAACACACCGGCCACTCCACAAATATCATGGCAACAACCGCAGAAAGCAAACTCCGGTGGAATTATGTCGGTTATCAAAAAAGTATATAAATTCTTTACCGATATCGTTGAATATCCGGATAAGGAAATTTCATGGTTGTTGCCGGCTGTTTTTACCGGGCGTAAGATTATCCGGGAAAATAACATCGACGTAATTTTTTCCAGTTCCCCTCCCCACAGTCTGCATATTCCGGCAACCATCTTAAAAAAACTTACCCGCAAAAAATTAATCGTTGATTTCAGAGATCCTTGGGCGCGTTCGCCCTGGCACGCAGAGGAAAGATCATCTTCCTTTGTGGGAAAAATAAAACAAAAAGGATTGCAATGGTTAGAAAAGTGGGTGGTTTCCAATGCCGATTTTGTTGTCCTGGTCAGCGAACACATGTGCAAAGATTTTCAAAAGTATTATACCGCTCAACCATCACAGAAATTTATTACCTTTTACAATGGATTTGATCCGGAAAATGTAGAATTAGCGACTTCTTTTGAACGGGATAGTAAAGTAGATGGAAAAACTATCTTCATCCATACGGGAACGCTCTATAAAAAAAGAAATCCAGAGCCAATTTTTACAGCGCTGAAAGAATTGCAAAAGAAAAAAGCAGTTGATGGAAACCGGATGGAATTCCATTTTGTCGGGATTATTGCCAATGAACTTTTATTTATTCAAGACAGGGTACGGGAATTAGATCTGCAAGAAATCGTCAAATTCCATCCTCCGGTCAGTTATAGTGAAAGTTTTAAATTTATGGCCCAGAGCGACGTTTTGGTTCTTTTGCAACCGGCCACACAATTACAAATCCCGGGGAAGTTTTTTGATTATTTATGTTTTAATAAACCCATTCTTGCAATCGGCGAAAAAGAAAGCGCGCTCGAAAAGTTGGTGCAGAATAATTTTGGTCTTTTTGCTGACTATAATGATGTCGATGAACTCCAGAAAGCGATTCTCGAGATGCAGATCAATATTGAAAAATGGAATCCGGAAAAGATTAGCAAGAATCGTGAACAATTCGACATGTCTAAGGCGATTGCCAGATTTGAGAAAATACTGGAATCATAAATCTTTAAAAACAGAAGAATATTATGTGTGGAATTACCGGTTTATTTTATTTTGAGGCGCAGCAAAAAAAGCAAGACGCTCTCATTAAGAAAATGACAGACCAAATCGTCCATCGCGGTCCGGATGCGGAAGGATATTATACCGATCAATATGTAGCTCTGGGTCACCGCCGGTTAAGCATTATCGATTTGGAGGGTGGCGCCCAGCCCATGCCAAATGCTAAAGGAACCGTATGGATTGTATTCAATGGCGAAATTTACAACTTCCTTGAACTCAGGAAAGAATTTGAGGCGGATGGGTATCCCTTCAAAACCAGATCGGATACGGAGGTTTTGATTGCGCTTTATGAGAAATACGGCGTGGATATGCTGCAAAAGATCAATGGGATGTTCGCTTTCGCTATTTGGGATAAAACTAAAAAGCGGTTGTTCCTCGCCCGTGATCGTGTAGGGAAAAAGCCTTTGTTTTATTATCGTACCGGGGACAAATTCGTTTTCGGATCCGAGATAAAATCTATTTTAGCCGACCCAGAAGTCAAAAGAAATATTAATCACGAAAGCATTGACCTTTATTTTTCTTTTATGTTTATCCCCGGACCTTTTACCATCTGGAAAGACATTCACAAATTACTTCCCGGGC
>CAZJNP010000718.1:0-1816 GCA_964547355.1 uncultured Calditrichaceae bacterium | reverse complement strand
GAGTGTATGGCTAGAATTCCGAATATTCACTGGGGAGAGAGCGGTTCGTTGTTTCGCGCCCATCCTTGGCACGGCGTGGATATTGGCGAGGACGCCCCTGAAATCGTTTACGCTTATATAGAAATGCTTCCTACCGATACGGTAAAATACGAACTGGATAAAAAATCCGGTTTGCTGCGGGTGGATCGGCCGCAAAAATTTTCTTCCATGCCGCCCATGTTGTACGGATTTATCCCGCAAACCTATTCCGGCCCTAAAAGTGCGGAATATTGCAATAAAAAAACCGGACGCAGCGATATTGTCGGAGATGGCGATCCGCTGGATATCTGCGTTTTAACCGAACGCCCGATTACTTCCAGCAACATTCTCGTGCCGGCCGTTGTCATTGGCGGTTTTCGGATGATCGACAACAACGAGGCCGACGATAAAATCATTGCGTACCTCAAGGGCGATATGGTGTACAGTGAATGGGAAGATATTGCCGACGTTCCGGAAAAACTGATTGAACGTTTGCGCCACTATTTCCTGACCTATAAAGATATTCCGGGCGGTGAAAAACATTTAGCGCAGATCACGCACACCTACAACAAGGAAGAAGCTTACGAAGTAATCCGGCGCGGACGGAGGGATTACGAAAATAAGTTTAAACTTGAATAGTTGCTTGTAGAACATAATGAACGTCTGAAAAGGGGCTGCCCTTCCCGGATAAAAAAAGTAAACGATTTTTCTGGTTGCCCATTTGATTCCCATTCCACAAATAACAATGGGCATTAGTGCATTAAAACCTGCGGCCATTGACTTGAAATCGCAAAAACTATATTCGGGTTAAAAATTTTCAGGAAACCCACTGTGTTTAAATTCCACAACAAGCTGATTTTATGTGTTTTTCAGTTTAGTTCTTCGTAAAAATCGTTCGGTTTTTTATAATGTGGGATATCGAATCACTCAAGTAAAAATATGTTATACCACAATTATGATGGCATAACAACATTTTTTCATGTATTTCCCTTAATATTACTTACACATTATGCCCCGCAACGGTAGCTGGTGCAAAATACGCAACAGTGCGGGTTACTTCCGCCGGATGTAATTTTATGCTTTGATCTATTAATTTACTTCATACCCAGCTTTTTATTTTTCTCAAGGAGCTTAATTGCCTCCTTTAACCGCCTTTCCATTGTTTCTCTTTTTTTCGCGCATACCAACCAGGTGATAGATTGATTCTTGTAACCAGGAGAAAGATTATTAAAATTTTCCCAGGCCACATTATTCGCTTTTTAAAGCCTTTTCTATTTCCGGCATGAGCTGTATTTTTCGCGCAGCCCTGGCCTTCAGAATCGCTTCATCGTAAGTTTTTCTTTTATTGAATGCTGCAAGCCCCGATTGCGCCATCTTTCCTTCTTCAATCATTTTTTTGGCTAATTCAATATTACGCGGCGACCATTTGCTACCCGGTTTTCTGGGCGTGAATCGATATGCGTACTTTTGTTCATCAATCCTCTTTTTGAGACCATCAATCCATCCGAAGCATAATGCCTCCTCAACCGAATCATTGTAAGCAATACTGGGTTTACCTGTACTCTTCTTGAAAAAAACGAGCCAAATTTCTTTTTCTTGGGCATGATTCTTAATTAACCAGGATCGCCATTCTTCACGGTTGGAAACATAAAGTTGTGGTATTGTTTTTCCTTGATTAATGGACATAAAGATAAAAATCCCCAGTTGACAGGGCACAAAGGTAAAACTTCTAACGAATTTGCAGCTTTTGTTTACCCGTTACATCTCAAGTATCATCTTTTCGTAAGACATATAAGCC
>CAZJNP010000717.1:0-1816 GCA_964547355.1 uncultured Calditrichaceae bacterium | reverse complement strand
TTATCATTCACCTCTTCCCCTGTTGTAAAAAAACAACAAAACATCCTGTCTGGTTGGCCAGTGGAAATAACTCCCTTCATTAATATCTATGGGATGTGTAACAAAATCTTCGTTCCGAATCATTTCTATGGCTTTAAGAACCATTGCACTGGCCTTCAACTTCGATTTTAAAATTAGGGAACGCAAAGTCTCATCGCTTTGGATGGGAAATGATTCTTGAAGGAGTATGTCCCCGCCGTCAATTTTTTTGTTAACGAAGAATAGCGTATTTGCGGCATATTGCTCATTATTCTTGAGCATCCAAAAGGAGGGAAGGACACCTCTGTATTTTGGAAGCGGTGAACCATGCAGATTCAAACAACCTTTGCTCGGAAGGTTAATTAGCTTTTCTTTAAATATTTGCGGACACCCCACGGAGATGATTAAGTCTGTATTCCAGGTTCTTAACAGTTCCAGAACAAATTTTCCATTGACGTTCTTATCTGTATAAACAACTTCGTGATCGTAAGCTTCAAAAACAGCTTTTACATGATATAATTTGCCATCCTTTTTAAATTTTTGAATCATTCCAAGAGCTTTCCGAGTTAACGTCTCTATTGAGAAAAATAAAGTTTCTTTAAGACCAAAAGACTTCAGATATTTAATAGCCATACTAAGTATCGTCTCGTTTCTGTAAGTTGGCCGTACGAGCAATGCTTTAAATGAATCAGTGGGATTTGCTCTCGAAAGCAGGTTCTCAAAGAAAGCTGGTAAAAAGTGCTGATCATTAATGGTGATGAATACAATATTCATGGACAATCTTCCTCTGGAAAGGATGTTGGAGATTTAAGAAATTCTTCAAAAGAACAGAAGTTGTTTCCATTGATCATTTTATCTATTTTTCGCGGGAAATGTTTTCGACCAAGTCCCTGGTGTAATTTGCGGTAGATTGGTATTTTTTCAAGAATAAAAGACCATTCATCCGGGTCAAATTCATAAGGATGGCAATACATAATAAACGGCCGGCCTTCTGCATTAAGTGAACGTAGCGCCTTTTTTAACATCATAGACGGCAACAACCGTATATATCCGCCTCCTGCTACAGGAATTTTAAATCTCCAGATATAATATATGCTTACCGGGAATTCTACCAGGTTGTATCCTTTTATTTTGAAAATTCCGGGATAACAGCCAGGATTCCCGTAACGTCTCATTTGAATAGGGAACATGGAAGAATCATACTCTATGCCGCATTCTTCTAACACTTCAAACGCAAAAGGCATTTCATTAAAAATAGAAAAATCAGGTGCACGAAATCCTTTGATTTTTTTCCCGGTAATATTTTCGATCAATGCATTCGTTTTGGATATTTCCTCTTTAAATTGCTGTTTTGTCATTTGATAAACAGGTTTATGGGAATAACCGTGAGAAGCGATTTCATGCTGGGATTTGTCGATTAATCGAACAACTTCAGGACGCTGTTCAGCTACAAGTCCTTGAACAAAAAAAGTACCTCGTACGTTTTTCTTCTCTAATAGTTCTAAACATCGTTCTACGTTCCGATACACCCTGTCAGATATAGCCGCACTGAAGTCGTGAGATGACTGATACCAATCTTCCACATCACATGAAAAAATATTGAGGATGGTATGATTGTCTTGTAAAAATAGTTTAGTCATCTTGTCGATAGGCCATATCATGATCAGAAAAAACGGAAAGCGGAGCTTGGTTCGTTTTGATCCAATATTTCCTGAATCGAATTAATCCTATCAGAAATCCAACTCCATAACTAACATGAAGAATCAAAAATATAATTGGCAAAATTGGGAAGTATTTC
>CAZJNP010000716.1:0-1824 GCA_964547355.1 uncultured Calditrichaceae bacterium | reverse complement strand
CTTTTAACGGAAAGTCTGTCTGGTTTGCGACCAGTGACCGGTAATTAATATTGAATTGTTTTCTTTCCTTATTATTAATAAACCGTTCGATGCGTATGGATTCGATGTAGGCGTTGGGAAGAAATCCTCCGCTAAACTCGATTAACTTGCGTAGCCCTTCATTTTGTCTTAATTCATACACAGCGGGCTGAGTAACCATTCCGCTTAAAGAAATATGTTTTTTTGCTGAAGGTACCACCAGAACATCATGAGTTTGCAAACGGACATTGGAGAATTCGCGACCGTTAATCAGAAATTCGTAAAAATCCAGAGTTCTGATTACCTTATCTTGCCGTACCAGTTGAATATTTCTTAAGGAACCGGAGGATTTTACTCCGCCGGCATAAAAGAGCAGGTTAAAAGGCGCGGTTAGTGCGGGTACTGTAAACACGCCGGGGCTTTGTACATCGCCCACTACAAATAAACGAATAGAACGCAACTTTCCGACGGAAACATCCAGGTACGCTTTTCCTTTTAATAAGGAAGAATAGGATTGTCCCATGATCCGGGTTAACTTTTCTCGGGCCTTTTTTATTGACAAGCCGGCCAGGTCTACCAATCCCACCTTTTCGATGTAAATTTGTCCCTGCCGGTTAATGGTAAATTCGTGCCTGAGCTCCACTTCTCCCCATATGGTGATGACAATCTGATCTCCTGGCCCCAGGGGATAATTGTCATCCACCGGCCCGTATACTTCGGGAGAAAAATCGATTTTTGCATTTTTAAATACGTCAAAACCAAATAAGGGAAGTTTGTGGGGAGCAGGTTTCTGTTCTTCCGGAGAGGGCTTTGGGGGTTTGGGTTCCTGTGGCGTGGAAACCTGAGGCTTGGATAATTCCTCTTTAAAGATTTCCAGTGATTTTGCTTCTGTGGTCTCTGCTTTTGTGGTTGCCGCCGGAACGATTCCACCGCTCTTTTCCAATTGTTTTCTGAGTTCTTCCAGCTTTTTTAAATCTTCCAGAGATTGGGCGCTTGCCAGTGTGGAAAAGAGGATTAAGAGGATGAAAATATTTAAAATAAAGCGCAGTAACTTCATCGCTTTCCCTCGTTGAGTAAATGATCGCTTTGATATTTTAGATACAGCTCCGCCATGTCACATACAAAGACGAAACCGTAAGTTACCTGTGAAATGATTGGAATTTTGTGAAGCGTAAAATTTACACCTAATCATTCAGCAATTCAATTTTTTTTAATGCAACTGGTTAAGTGAAAAATTTATTCATTTCCGGGAGTTTCAATTTTTGTACGATAAACTTTAAGGAATAAATTTTTTATACAATAGATAAGTTTTAAAAAGGGGTGATTTATAATAAAATACAGAAAAGTCACCCCGCAAGCTTGACTATACGTGATTATCTTTTTAAATTCAATGCTCATTTTTTGACACATTAAGTAGGAGGTTCGACTTTTGAAAACATATATCGCGCGAGAAAAGGAAATTGAGGATTCCAGGCGCTGGTATCTGGTCGATGCGGAAGGGCAGACGTTAGGACGTGTGGCCAGTCGGATCGCGCATATTTTACGAGGGAAACACAAACCCATCTACTCGCCCCATCAGGATGTGGGTGATTTTGTTGTGGTTGTTAATGCCGAAAAAATCAAATTAACCGGGAAAAAAATGGAGCAAAAAACGTACTTCCGTCATTCCGGATATATTGGCGGTGTTACCACCACACCGGTTACGTTAATGTTGCAGCGCCATCCGGAACGGGTGATAGAGTTTGCCGTAAAAGGAATGCTGCCCAAAAACGCCTTGGGTCGTAAAATGTTTAAGAAATTAAAGGT
>CAZJNP010000715.1:0-1845 GCA_964547355.1 uncultured Calditrichaceae bacterium | reverse complement strand
CTCCTGTATTGTATGGCCTCGCTGATGTGTTGAGGTGTGATATTAGGTGCATCGGCCAGGTCGGCGATGGTGCGGGAAACTTTGAGAATGCGGTCGTAGGCTCTTGCCGAAAGCCCCAATTTGGTGATAGCCGTCTTAAGCAGTTCACGTCCCTGTTCATCAATACGGCAATATTTATGGATATGGGAAGATTCCATATCCGCATTGGTATAAATTCCCTGCTCCCCTTCGAATCTTTTTAGTTGCACTGTGCGCGCCTTTTCCACCCTCTGACGGATGATATCAGAAGGTTCGCCGCGGCGGTCCGAAGAAAGTTCTTTAAATGGCACCGCCGGCACTTCCACGTGAATATCTATCCGATCTAACAACGGGCCGGATATGCGCGAACGGTACTTTTGAATCTGGTTGGTAGCGCAGGAACAGGAATGATTCGGATCGCCGTAGTAACCGCAGGGGCAGGGATTCATGGCCGCCAACAGCATAAAATTTGCCGGGTAGGTTAGCGTCAGCGAAGCTCTGGAAATGGTCACCCGGCCGTCTTCCATGGGCTGGCGCATCACTTCCAGCACATTCTTCTTGAATTCAGGCAGTTCATCCAGAAATAAAACACCGTGATGTGCCAGACTCACTTCTCCCGGGCGGGGATATTTTCCGCCGCCTACCAGGGCCGCATCGCTGATGGTATGGTGCGGTGAACGAAAGGGACGCACCGCGATCAACCCTTCCCCGGAGTTCAGCAAACCAGCCACGGAATGGATTTTTGTTGTCTCGATGGCTTCATCCAGCGACATAAGGGGCATAATGGTTGGAAACCGTTTGGCCAGCATGGTTTTTCCGGATCCGGGCGGCCCGATCATAATCAAGTTATGCCCGCCGGCCGCCGCCACTTCCATGGCCCGCTTCACATGCTCCTGCCCTTTCACATCCTGAAAATCCAGACGTGTGTTGCGCTCTTTTTCAAACAACTCCTGCAAATCCACTTTAAACGGATCAACATCCAGCGTGCCGTTAAGGAAATTGACTACATCGGTTAGATGCCCTACCGGAACGACTTTCAAATCCGGCGCGCCGATGGCCGCTTCCGGCGCGTTTTGTTCCGGAACGATTAGCCCTTCAAATCCGTTTTGAGCTGCGCTTGCCGCGATGGACAGCGCGCCGTGTATCGGTCTAATGGTACCGTCCAGAGCCAGTTCGCCCAGAATAATGTACTTAGTAATCCATTCTTCGGAAAGATCACCTTGGGCGCTTAAAAGACCAATAGCAATAGGCAGGTCGTAGGAGGAACCTTCTTTTTTAATATCTGCCGGCGCAAGATTCACAGTAATGCGCCTTTGGTAAGTAAAGGTATAACCGGAGTTTTTAATGGCCGCCACCACCCGTTCGCGGCTTTCTTTAACGGCATTATCGGGCAGACCGACGATGGTAAAAAACGGCATGGTGGCGGGTGCAATATTAATTTCCACTTCCACGGTGTAGGCGTCAATACCGCGTAATGCCGCGCTGTAAACCTTGGCAATCATTTTATTTTAAGAATGTTAAAAACACCCCAGCGGCCACCGCTGAACCAATCACTCCGGCCACATTGGGCCCCATGGCCTGCATCAAGGGATTCACCTGACCGTCCGTATTATCGGATACGAATTTCTGCACCACGCGGGCGGCCATCGGTACGGCAGACACGCCGGCGGCACCGATACAGGGGTTAATTTTTTTATCCTTGTGTAAAAACAGGTTAATAAATTTTGCCAGCAATATTCCACCCGCCGTGCTGAAAGCAAACGCTACCGCGCCAAGGATGAGAATCATAATGGTCTGCCAGTTCAAAAAATGCGCACTGTCCATAGT
>CAZJNP010000714.1:0-1852 GCA_964547355.1 uncultured Calditrichaceae bacterium | reverse complement strand
GAGCGTCTCTACTACTTTATGCCGGGTGTACCGAGAGAAATGAAGAACATGGTACGCGCTTTTATTTTAGAAGACATTACCAAACATCTCTCTCTGCCCGCAGTAACCACGCATTTGCTCCGAACCACCGGTATTCCGGAGTCGTACCTGTATGAGCGGATCAAAACGCTTTTACCGAAATACAAGCAGGTGGAACTCTCTTTTTTGCCCAGAGAATTTGGCGTGGATATGCGCTTCCGGCTGATTTCCGAAGACAAAAATTCAGCCAAAGAACATCTGGCCACGCTTGTTTCTGAAATAAAGAAGATCGTGGGAAAATACATATTTGCCGAAGAAGAAATCGAATTGCAAGAAGCGCTGGGGCGTCTGCTGCGCGAGAAACGATTAAGCCTTTCCGTGGCCGAGAGTTTTACCGGCGGCCTGCTCGGGAACTGGATTACCGACGTTCCGGGTAGCTCCGAATATTTTTTAGGCGCTTTGGTCACTTACAGCAATCAAAGCAAAATACAGTTTCTGAACGTAAGCCCCGCCACGCTCCAAAAATACGGAGCCGTCAGCAGTCAGACCGCTCTGGAAATGGTACACGGCGTGCAACAACAATTCGCCAGCGACTGCGCCATCTCCACGACCGGCATCGCGGGACCGGGCGGGGGCTCCCCTGCCAAACCCGTGGGCCTGTGCTACATTTCCGCCAGATACGGGCAAAAGGAAATGGTGAAGGAATTCCGTTTTGGAAATGCCCGTCTGACTAACAAAAAAAGGGGGGCCGTGGCAGGCATGGAAATGCTTCGCCGGTTGATTCTTAATTTGTAAAACGACCTCCGAATACGTTCGGATCGTATGAAAAAAGGAATGCACTTATGTCCGAAACCATTCGCTGTTTTGTGGCCATCGAATTACCGGAAGAACTAAAAAACCAGATCGACCGCTACCTGGCCGACCTGCAACCGCTGGCGCCCAAAGTCAAATGGGTTAAGGCACGCGCCATGCACATCACACTAAAATTCCTGGGCAACCAAACCCCGGCCATGGTAGACGCCATTACCGAAAGCCTGATGACCGGTTTACCGCCCACACCTGATTTCCGTCTGACCATCGCTGGATTCGGCGCCTTCCCCAGCGAACGTCGTCCCAGGGTCTTTTGGTTGGGTGTGCGCAGCGAACCACGCGAACCTTTGTACGCGCTGCAAGCCGGAATCGAAGAACGTTTGGAGCTGATGGGCATCGAACGGGAACAACGCCGTTTTTCACCACACCTCACCCTGGGACGGGTAAAATTCCCTCAGGATTTTTCGCAAATTTTCAACTTTGCCCGGCAGGTGCCTTTTCAAGATTTTACTTTTCCGGTTCGGAAGTTTGTGCTGATGCAAAGCGTGTTAAAACCGCAGGGTGCGGAATACCACCCTTTACACGTCTTTTCTTTAAAAACGGAAGCCTGAAACGCTCATTGCCGTTTCGCCCCGGGATTTTTGTTTTACTGGTTATCCCACAAAACCACCACATGAAGCACCTTTTTGTCCCTGATGCTAAAGAGTTAAATAGACGTTAGGGGGCTGAAAATAAAAAAGATTATGGTACAGGCTAACATACCACAAGTAATGACCCACACCGCCATTCATGGCGGTGCCCCGGGCTGCCTCCCGGATATTGCGGGGCTTCAGCCCAACCCTTCCGGGCTAAAGCCCTAAGACGGTATGCGAGGATGTCGCTTCACGACCCTGAAGGGCCGTGTTATGCAGACGTTGCGGACTGTTTGGCAGGCAGGATAAGTTTCTTGCATTATATTAAAAATGAATTTTGATCGTATTTAATCGGTTCGTCATCAGGGCGCCGTCACTATTCTGTCTTAAAC
>CAZJNP010000713.1:0-1855 GCA_964547355.1 uncultured Calditrichaceae bacterium | reverse complement strand
ATGTAACAGTGCTCGTATTCTTGTTTAACCATGCGCTTTTTGCGCAGAATATCGATTCCACCCAAACTAAATTTATTACACCAACCCGGCTGTGGTACCCTAATTACATCAAATATAACAATATCTTATTGAAAGATATCAAGGCGTCTAACCGTAAACCAAAAAAAACCGTGCCCGGAATTCAGCTATTTAATTACATCGATATACAGCGCAGGCCCTGGACGCTGGATTACCGGGAATCTTCTTATTATGTGCCCAGAGTAGTAAACGATCGGTTGGCAAGGATCATGGATCGGCCCTCGCCGGATAGTTTTGTCTCGGTGTGGGCATTGGCCTATTTAGCGGCGCGCCTGGCTGCGCAATACATCGACATCCAGAAAAAAATTGAAATCACGGCAAAAGACTACTTACAGAATTCTGAATCTTTCCCCATATTGATTGCGTTGTGGAAAAAATCTCCTCAGACCGCCCGGGAACTTTACGAGATGCCGCAGCTTGCGTCATCGTTTACTCTGCATTCTTTGATCAGAAAACTGGATGAGCTGTCCGAAAATAAACTGGTCAAAAAAAAGACACGCATCAATCTTCCGCCACTATATTTTCCCGCACAAACATCGGCCCTAGCAAAAATAACCATCGAGCAGGGACTGACCGATATTCCGTTGAATATGGCCGAACGCTCCCGTTTAAAAAAATTGTTGCAAATGATCAATCAGCAGTTTTAGTCCCACCGTTGATTGTAACCATCGGATCTGGTTCGACAGGATTTTCAGGATGAACAGGAGCTGTATTTTTACAGATGCTTGTCCAAATAAATATTTTTTGGTGGATATGGCGTCACTCAAAGGCCCTGTCTGAAAATTAACAGAACATTAAATGAGATGAACATGAAAAAAATAATCCTGTCAATCCTGTGTATCGTGTCAACAATGAATGCTTGCCGGGGATATTTTTTTGCATTGGGTTTGCATTCACTGTTAGATTCATTTATCGCAAATATCCACTATAACGAATCCGGAGTATGGACCTGATACAAAACATGAAATTTGCAGTGGCCTTAAGCCGGCCGCTCAATGTGCTGATTACATTTCTGAGTGTATGGATCGCCGGAATGATCGCAGGAGGAATTAACCTTCCCCCGGTGCTCTTGATGGCGGCGGTCAGCGCCTCGTTGATTGGGGCTGCCGCCAATATGGTTAATGATATCTACGATGTGGAAATCGATCGGATAAACAAACCCCATCGTCCATTGGTTTCCGGAGGAATTACAACAGCGCAGGCGTGGCGTTATTACTGGGCTTTGAATATAATCGGTATCTTGATTGCGGCCGTACTAGGTGTCCGGATGTTAATGATTGCGTTGCTGGTGACCGTCCTGCTATTTTTTTACAGCAAACAGTTAAAACGCATGGTGCTGTGGGGAAATATTGCGGTTAGTGTTTGTACCGGGTTAGCCTTTATTTACGGAGCTCTGGGAGTAGGCGACTGGAAACAGGGAATATTTCCGGCTCTGTTTGCCTTTTTCTTTCACTGGGGGCGTGAGATGGTTAAAGACCTGCAAGATGTTGAAGGCGATTTATCTGCCGGGGCCGTTACTTTTGCCGGTAAGTACGGCGCGCAAAAAAGCCTGGTTTTGATAAATGTCATCTTTCTTTTGTTGATAATTTTGACGATAATACCGTATATTCTTAACATATACAATAAAACATATTTAAAAGTAGTAATAATCGGTGTGGATGCGGTGGTGGCGTTTGCCTGCGGCTTACTTTGGTTCCGGCATGATCAAAAAACACTGGGAAAAATCAGCCACCTGCTGAAGCTGGATATGTTGATCGGCCTCTGGGCCTTATATGTG
>CAZJNP010000712.1:0-1856 GCA_964547355.1 uncultured Calditrichaceae bacterium | reverse complement strand
CAGCTATCCTGGCCATATCCCCCACCCGCCAAAATCACCAGGGGTATGCCTTTTTTACGCACTCTCTGGTAAACGTATATATTTCTCTTCAGCACCCCTTCACGGGAAATGCGCATATCCCCAAGGGCGTCCTTTTCATAAATATCGGAGCCGGCGATGTAAAAAACAACATCCGGGCGAAATTCCATGCAGGATTCCTGAAGTTCGCTCTCCAAGACCGAAAGATACTCCTCATCCGTACAACCGGAAGGCAGAAGAATATCTTTATTGTTCTTACGGTCGATCTCGACCCAGGTGTCAGCGTGCATGGAAAAGGTGTATACTTCCTCATCGTCTTTAAAATACAGCAGATTGCCGTTACCCTGGTGATAATCCAGATCGATGATCATAAACTTTTGCCCACGCTTGAGTTTCCGAAACTTTTCGATGGCAATGGCTACATCGTTCAAAACGCAAAATCCCTCAGGCCGATCTGGATGAGCGTGATGGTATCCACCGCCCAGATTAAAAACCGGAGTATTCCATTTTAAAGCATAAGCAGTGGCTAATAACGTGCCTCCGGTGACCACGCGAAAATATTCCAGGATCGAATTATATAAAAGATTAAAAGTATCCAGTTTAAGTTTGTGGCTAATGTACTGGGGATCTCGAATTTTGCGAATATAGTCTTCGGTGTGTACCAGACGAATATCGTCATAAGTACACGGTTCTGGTCTGAGGATATTTCTACGACAAAGCAGCTTCTCTTCAACCAGCTTATCGCGGATTTTCTTGAAACGCATGATATCAAAGGTTTGATGTTCTCCCACCGAAGGAAGGCCATAGATATATTCGTTGGAATAGACCACCTTGGCATATTCTTTTCGAAAGAACCTCAGCCGCATTACAGTTCACCTGCCCAATTCTGAAAAAATTTCTGATAAATAACTTCCCGATCGTCGGAAACGGTCAGGATTTTTTGCAATTTAACATAGGCCGCCTCATGGGTCATGGTGCCAATACCCCTTGCCCCGGCCTGCAGGGCTCTCCTGCCGCTCTCATATAACTGCAAATTTATTTCTCCGTAGGCGCTATGACTGGCAATTAAAACCGGTTTGCCTTTATCGTAGGCCTGTTGAATGAACTCCACCCAGTGCGCCTCCCTGTCCGGTACGTTTCCAGCACCAAATCCGATTAAGATAAAGGCCCGAATATCGGAGTCGATCAGCGGCATATAGAGATCGGCCGCCTGTGAAGGCTGGATGCTCAACACCGCTACTTTTTCACTAAACCCGGGTAGCAATACCGGCGTACCATGCACGGCTAAAATCCGGTTTCGTACCAATTCGATATTTACACCGATTCTGCCCAGATAAGGAAAATTTGGTGAGTCAAACGCATCGTAACTGAAAATGTTTACTTTTTTACTACGGTTTCCTCGCAAAATACGCTGACCGAAAACGATGACCACTTCCGGAATGTTCATGGTGGCCAGTTCGATGGCGTCGATCAGATTGGTTCGGGCGTCGTTACGCAATTGGGACAGCGGCCGCTGAGCGCCGGTCAAGACCACCGGTTTATTCAAATTTAACAAAGAAAACGAAAGCGCCGATGCCGTATAGGCCATGGTGTCCGTACCGTGAATTATAACAAACCCGTCAAATTTATCCAAATTGTGAAAAATCAAATCGGCCAATGTTTGCCATTCTTCTTTACCAATATTCGAACTGTCCAGGTTAAACGGTATTTTAATCTCGATATCGGCTAATTTTGCGATTTCGGGCACAAAAGATAATATTTCGTTTTGGAAATCTCCCGGAGCCAGCACATCATCAGGTTCTACGGGCTTCATACCAAAGGTGCCGCCGGTATGTATG
>CAZJNP010000711.1:0-1859 GCA_964547355.1 uncultured Calditrichaceae bacterium | reverse complement strand
ACTTAAGAAGGATCAGTTTTCTGGTCTGCTGAAAACCGGAACCGGTTTCCAGGCGATAGAAATAAACGCCGCTGGAAATACCCGAGCCGTTAAAGGAAACCACATGCGTTCCTCTTTGTTGTTTCTGATCCACTAATGTACGTACCAGCTGTCCGGCGGCATTATAAACGGTAAGTTTTACATGCGTATTCTCACCCAAAGCGTAACGGATGTTAGTCACAGGATTAAAAGGATTGGGGAAATTTTGTTCCAGCGTAAATGTTTCGGGAAGGTCACCTTTTTCACCAATAGCATTGGGAATGTCGCTCTCATTATACGTTAAGAATTGATCCACAGCCACGTTTCGGTAAACCTTTTCCGTTCCTGATCCCGGCCATTTCACGATGATCGAATCGATAACCGTGGCGTCGCCCAGTCCGAAATGCACGCGCAGATCATTATGGCTGCCACGACCGGTTTGCGTGTTCACGTCACGGATCAACCATTTGGCCTCTCCGCCGATGGTCGCCTTAAGCCGGATAACAGCCCCGATGGCAGCGCGATTAGCGGCCACGTCACCAACCAACGTAATTTCAACAAAATGATTGGACGTATTCTGGCTGGTTTGATTGACATAAAGATGATTTTTTCCGTCCCTTCCAATAACCACGTCCAGATCGCCATCATTGTCGATATCGGCACAGGAAACAGAATAGGCGTAAGTGGAACTATCCTCAAAAAGGTCGGCGGTATGTTCGGTAAAAGTGCCGTCGCCATTATTTAAATAAAACTTGCTGGCGTCACCTTTGGCGCTGTCCGCATTAGCTACAATGACGTCCAAATCCCCGTCGTTATCAAAATCGCCCCAGGAGGCGCCTTCGCTCAAATCGCGATCTGCGGTTAAATCGCCAAGCAGCGTATCCACTTTAACAAATGTTCCGTTGTCATTGCGGAAAATCACGTTCTTCTCGCGCTTATCTTCGGTATCGCCGGAATTAGCAAAAAAGATATCCAAGTCTCCGTCGTTATCAAAGTCCGTCCAGCTTGCTCCTTCCGAAGTCTGGTTGGTGTCTAGCTTGATCTCGGTAAAATCACTTCCTGTATTAATCCACAATACAGACCATTGCACAATGGCACCGGAAGCGGTAACCACATCCATATCGCCGTCCAGGTCAAAATCGGCCCAACTGAAACCGGAGCGTGCCGAGGTGCCGTTATTCGTCAAATTATTGGAAACGGAAGTAAACGTACCGTCGTGATTATTGTGGTAAAGGGAATGATTCGTAGCCGGCGGCCCGTTGAACTTGGCATTACTGACGAAAACATCCACATAGCCGTCGTTGTCATAATCCACAAAACCGGCGGCGGATTTACTAATCGTTTCTTCCAGGGTTAAATCGCCGCCATCTTCGCTGGTAAATGTACTGTCCCCCTGATTTTGATATAAACTCACTTTGGAATAATTGGTAAAAGGATTGGGGGCATAGGTGAACGCGTGGGCTGCCACCATATCCAGGTCGCCGTCGTTGTCGTAATCGCCCCATGAACATCCACCGGACATGTAATCATCGCTGACGATGGGCCCTGCGAGAGTATCCTGAGTAAAGGTGCCATCCCCGTTATTGAGATATAAATAATTCACATTGGTCGGCGCTCCGTTTACACCGTTAGAGAGATAAAGATCCGGGTATCCGTCTCCATTATAATCTCCCCACATTAATCCATTGGTATATCCGGTGCCAAATACTTTTTGCGGGGCTTGAAAAATATCCTGCGCTATGGCAACCAGCGCAAAGGATAAAACAACCAAACTCACTGTAACTAATCGCATAAAAAACCTCCGTTCATTGAATTCTAACTATATGTTCGAATAGATCGAT
>CAZJNP010000710.1:0-1864 GCA_964547355.1 uncultured Calditrichaceae bacterium | reverse complement strand
ATGATGATCCTTATTTAAATATAAGTTGTAATTATATGTACCACCCAGAAACTCTTCTCTATAAAGTTTTATTTGACTTTTATTTAAATCCCTATACTCATACTTCCACCCCCAGCCCTCTTTCTCGGCCACTAAATTATACGCGCCTTTTTTTACGCCGCTTATTTTCCAGTTCCCGCTTTTATCGGTATAGGTTGAATATAAAGGTTCATGCTCGCGATGGTCGAATTCCGTTTCCTGGGAAATCTGCACCCCGATGTTGGGATATTCGTGATTAATGCGAACCAGAGCAGTATCCAACTCTACCGGGGCGTACAGGGAAACTTTTACTCCTGAATAATCCGTCGTATCCTCGAGCGTCACGGTGCCGGAGAAGGTAACGGTGTTGTCCTCTTCGGTGGGAGAAGAACAGGAAAAAAGACAAATGACAAATGATAAAAGACAAATGACAAAAGACAAATGATAAAAGATAAATGATAAGGGTTTTTTTATTACCATTTTATTCGGCTCCTCTTTCCTTTTTATCTGCTTTGGATGCAATAGAACCAAGAATTAATGATATTTGTTTAGCCTCATCAATCAAACGAGCACATTGGTGTTTATTACTTATATCCATTCTGTCGATTATCGCTAACCAATATTTTGTTTCTAAAGCTTCACGTAACGCGATTTTCACACGGTGTATAAATTCTTTATATGTCGAATTCTGAGCTTCCTCATAATTCGCCCCGATGGATGTTGCAGATCTTGATAATTGATGCCTTAAAACGTCATATTCTTTTCTATAAGGGAGCGTTTTAAGCAAACTTAAAATATCCACTGAAAAAGTCAGCAATCGTTCACGAAACTCTTTATTTTTTTCCTCACTTTTCATTTGTCATTTGTCTTAATTTTTTTCCAAAAACCACCGATACGTCTGTTCAATACCCTCCCGGAGATCGATTTTAGCCTGCCATCCCAGCGCGTGCAGCCGCGAAACATCCAGCAGTTTACGCGGGGTGCCGTCCGGTTTGCTGGTGTCAAAAGTCAATGCGCCGGTGTAACCCACGATGTCTTTAATCAACAGCGCCAGGTCTTTGATGGAAATATCTTCGCCCACGCCGATATTAACGAAATCATTGCCGGAATAGGTTTGCATCAAAAACACACAGGCATCGGCCAGATCGTCCACATGCAGGAATTCCCGTTTGGGACTCCCCGTGCCCCAGATTTCCACTGCCGGTTGATTATTCACCTTTGCTTCATGGAACTTTCGGATTAACGCCGGCAATACATGGGACGTTTGCAGATCGAAATTGTCGTTCGGGCCGTATAGATTGGTGGGCATCACCGAGATATAATCCGTTCCGTACTGGTCGTTGTATGCCTGACACATTTTAATACCGGCGATTTTGGCAATGGCATACGGCTCGTTGGTGGGTTCCAGCTCGCCGGTCAGCAGATATTCTTCCTTCATCGGCTGCGGGGCAAACTTGGGATAAATGCAGGAGCTACCTAAAAAAAGCAGCTTTTTCGCACCGGAAAGATACGCGGAGTGTATGATATTGTTCTGAATTTGCAGATTTTCATAGATAAACTGGGCTCGATAGGTATTGTTGGCTAAAATGCCGCCCACCTTCGCTGCCGCGTCGAATACGTATTCCGGCTGCTCTTTTTCGAAGAATTCCCGCACAGCCCGCTGATCCAGCAGGTCTAGTTCCCGCCGCGTGCGCAGCACTAAGTTGGCATAGCCTTCTTTTTCCAGCCGTCGCACAATAGCCGATCCCACCATCCCCCGATGCCCGGCCACGTAAATTTTGCTTTCCTTTTCCATAGCTTCTCCATATTTACCACTGAGAACACTGAAGCGCACCGAGAGTTCTTT
>CAZJNP010000709.1:0-1872 GCA_964547355.1 uncultured Calditrichaceae bacterium | reverse complement strand
AATTTTCATTGGGAGGAAAACAATAATGAAATATCAAATGAACCATGAAAATTCAAAATCCGAGCCAGATTTTTTTGAAAGGCTCAATTACTTTTTTGGTAAACTGCTGACTGTCAGGGATTTTCAAGATGAGCAGAAATATTTTAATGAGAAGCGTTGGCTACTTAATCGCTATACCATTGGTTGGGGAGTACTTTGCGGTCTTAAAGTAAAAGCAGGAGAGTCACAAAATGACAAACCTTCCGTAATTGTTCAACCCGGTCTGGCTATTGATTGTTATGGGAATGAGATATTCGTCGGTAAAGATACTCGCTATGAACTAGAAATAATCTTACCAGCAGATGGTGAAGCCGATTATTACCTTGCCATTAGATATAAAGAATGTATGTCTGAACCGGTGCCAGCACCGACGCCTCCATGCGACGGTACTGCAGAAGAATGTAATTATGGCCGGGTGCGGGAAATGTATGAGTTAACTCATTTAAAAGAAGCCGATCTTCCTGAAGTTGAGAAGTTTTCCAACGGGTGTAATGAATTAATTAAAGATCAATGTTACGATTATGTAAATACCTGTCCATCCCGGTCAAAATATGAATGGATTGTTTTAGCAAAAATCACCGTTGACAAAAACGGCATCATACATATCGACAACCGCAGCCATAGAAAATGGTTGTGGAGTAATGAGACCATTGGGAATTGCTTGCAAAATACTATCGAGAAGGTAGGAACTCAGCGCATTGACCGCAGGCAATTTGTACCCTTATTAGCCCAAACAATTAAAGGCATCGAATACCGGGATGGACGAATACTTACCATTTCCGATCACTGGAGCGAAGATTTACCCGGGAAAAAAAAGTTGGATGTGGGAGTCCAACCCTATGACATAACTACCGATGGTGAATATATCTGGTTAACGGATATTGTGGATAAGACAGATAGGAAAGTTCTAAAATTAAACAGGGAAGGAACAATTGTTGAAAAGCTTGCGATTACTAACAAAAGCTGGGGTATTGCTTATGACGGATGTTATATGTGGGTTACTCATCCTGATGATAACTCTGTAAGCAAAATACCAAAAATGGTTACCGGAGATGATGAATTAGATGGTCCAATAGATATACAAAGGTCCAACCCAAAAGATATTATCTACGCAGAAAACTACGTCTGGATCGCTTGTGACGGAGGCATTCAGAAAATCGATATACGAACAGAAGAAATGATTGATATTGACATTCAAATTGATATTAATGTTTATGTAACGCCTATCTCGCTATGCTATGATGGGCAATTTATTTGGATTCTCTATCTCGACAATAAAGATCAGGGACAGTTAAATAAGATTGATATTGAGAATCATGAATTAAAGGTTGATCCGCCGATATTCATTGGCCAGGAGCCTAAATGTATTGCATTTGACGGCACCCATCTGTGGGTAACTCATAGTAAAGGTTGTTCGCAAATCGATATTTTCAAGAATCAAAAAGAACGTACTGCCGATGCCGATAATTTTTTAACCGGGGCTGCATTTGATGGAAATTATCTGTGGGTAGCTGAACCGGCCAGTGGAAGGGTAGATCGCATTGATATTCATGAAACTAAACAGTCAAGTGAATTTCGTCCAACAGATGATCTGAAAACTCCTCAAAATTTTAACAAAATGTGTTTTGATGGTAGTTATATATGGGTAACAGACTACATTGATGAAAGGGCAGGAAAAAAAGGAGTAATCCATAGACTACTGGTTTGATACATAATAATTTAAAATCACCTGAGAAATAAAATGATTAAACAAAAAACCTTAGAAAAACAGAATGATAAAATCCGGCAAGCTACTTCAACAAAAAAACCGAATAAGACCGACGAGTCAGGCAC
>CAZJNP010000708.1:0-1873 GCA_964547355.1 uncultured Calditrichaceae bacterium | reverse complement strand
CTTCGAAAGTGGTTGCGATGCTTGTAGTCGGCATTCATCTTTATTACTCCGAGCGGGCTAACATATTATTAGAAAAGATCATCATTTGTGTACCACTCAAAAGGATGTGCAACTCCTTATCAAGTTTGGTGAGCAAAAAAGAGTGCTCAATAGAATGATAAAAGCGCATCTGGATGATTCATCTGAAGGATAATCAAGATAACTAAATAGATGTCAACCTGTAATCCTGTTTATCCTGTAAAAAAACCTAAAAACTCACGAATAACATTTATTGATTTTCATACTCCTGTACTTTGTCTTCCATGACCACCAATTCAATGCCCGCTTTTTCAAACAACTCCCTGGTTTCCTGCCCGGCATGGTAGCGGCGTTTGGCTACAACCTTTTTAATTCCCACGCTAATGATCAACATGGCGCATACCCGGCAGGGTTCCATCGTGCAATACATGGTGGTCCCTTCCAGAGGAATCCCGTACCTGGCTGCCTGAGCAATAGCGTTTTGTTCGGCGTGAATGGTGCGTACGCAGTGTTGCCGTACCGTTCCGTCTTCGTCAATCACTTTTTTTAGCAAATGTCCCACTTCGTCACAGTGTGGCAGTCCCGATGGAGACCCCACATAGCCGGTGCACAGGATGCGTTTATCTTTGACTACTATGGCACCGCTTTTTCCACGGTCGCAAGTGGCTCTTTTAGCTACCTCATCCACTAAATGAATGAAATACTCATCCCAGCTTGGCCTTTTACTTTCCTGCATTTGAACCTTAATCCTTTATAACCTTGTTTCTGTCACTCCGATACTTCGATTACATCACCAACATTAAATAACCTGACCCGATTCTTAAACCGGGTAAACATTTTATGCACGGCCGCAAAACCAGTACAATGAAGCGGAATAATATAATCGGGATTAATGCGCTTTAAGTTGGTAATAATCTGATCGATTTGATCCTGGGAGCTTTGCTGCAGATGCATACCGCCAATTACCGCATGCACTTTTTTTTCTCCGGTAATGCGCATGGCATGTTTAATGGTGTTCACCGGACCTGAATGTCCACAGCCCATCATGACAATCAATCCTTTTGGCGTCTGTATTATCGCACTCATGTCATCGTGCAACTCATCATGGATATAGCTTTCCAGTACCCGCTCCTGATATTCCTCCTCAATCCTTTCATATTTTGAGTTGCGCGGAATTTCTCCCGAAACCCACACGCCCGGCAACAGTTCTGACGGATGGGATTTAAACGTACATTTCAACCCCATATTTTTTAATGTCCGCTCTTCCCAGGGAACGCCGATATCCAATCGTCCGCCCGGATATACTTTATACTTCTTGTTCACCGCCGCCGGATGGCAAATTACCTCCGCGGAACCGAATTCCCGCAGAAAATAGGGCAATCCGCCGGTATGGTCGTAATGGCCGTGGCTGAGAATAATGAACTGAATGGCAGACAGGTCAATCTTTAACTCCCGGGCGTTGCGAATAAAGGCGTCAGTTTGACCCGTATCAAATAAAAAATTCCCCTTATCCGTTTCAACAAAAATTGAAAGGCCCTGCTCCGCAACCAGTCTGGGATGAATGACCCGATTTTCTGTTAAAATGGTTAATTTTACTTTTTTTACCATCGCCAGGCCTCCTTCTTTTATTGAACGAATTGGCAACTCGCTCCATAATATTTAATGGTAATCAGAAGGAATCGTTCCAGACTGTCTCAACGCAACAGGGGAAAAGCGAATTTGCTAAAACAAAATAATCAAAAATCCCTATGCGATGCAAGCAACTTTTAAGTTCTTACGGACAGGACTTTTTGGCTAATTATCTGTAGGTGGTAACCGGTTAAGATTTATAATAATTTAGCAAGCTAATTACAGC
>CAZJNP010000707.1:0-1881 GCA_964547355.1 uncultured Calditrichaceae bacterium | reverse complement strand
TTGTTACTTATAATGTAAGATTATGTTGTTAGGTAATTATAGTATATTTTAATGGTGTCTTGGTTATATGTCTTATATTTTATTATTTTTTTTTTTTTTTTTTTTTCAAGCAGAAGACGGCATACTAGATTTCTGGCTGGCTCGTGGGCTCGGATATGTGTATAAGAGAAAGAAATTAAATATATAGCAGGTATTTAAACAATGCAAGGCGCGTAAAAAAAAAGCCGTAGCTATATTTAGCCACGGCTTTCTTCAAAATATTTCTTTCGGATTATTCTTTTTTGGATTCGGACTCGGAATCGTCTTTCTCTTCCGGAGCTGTTTCTTCTTTTGATTCACCTTCAGCTGCCGGCGCTTCCGACTGTTCCGCCGTTTCTTTTTTAGGTTCTTCCTGAGAAGACGCAGTCTGTTCTTCTATTGGAGCGGCCGTAGCTTCTTCTGCTTTTTCCGCCTTTTCTTGTACCTTTTTAGCCTTCTTTTCTTTTTTCTTTTCTTTTCCCTTTTCGAAACCCACCAATTGAATGATCGAAAGTTCCGCGCCATCGCCTTTTCTGCGTCCTAATTTGACGATACGCGTATAACCGCCGCTTCTGGTTTCGTATGTGGGTGCAATTTCTTCAAACAGGCTTTTAACCGCCTCTTTGTTTTGTAAGAACCTAAAGGCCAGACGGCGATGATGCACTGTACCCTTTTTACCGTAGGTAATTAAGCGCTCCACATAAGAACGTAATTCTTTTGCCTTGGCCAATGTGGTCTTTATTTCTTTATGCTCAAATACCTGTGCCGCCAGATTGCGCATCAGTGCTTTTTTATGGCTGGTGGTACGTCCTAAATGATTGCCTTTTTTCCTATGACGCATATCTCAAGTTCCTTATATCAATGCCTCTTACTTTTCCTCGGGTTTAATATATTTCTCAACATCCATACCGAATTTGAGTCCCCTTTCTTCCAGAATCTTATTCAATTCCATTAAAGATTTGCGGCCAAAGTTTTTGAACTTCAGCATTTCCTGTTCGTCACGACGGACGAGATCGCCAATGGTCTTGATATCCGCTGCTTTCAAACAATTATGTGAACGAACCGAAAGTTCCAGTTCATCCACGCTCATTTTGAGCAGTTTTTTAATGCGCAACGTTTCTTCATCGATCTCCTGCTCTTCTTCTTCTTCGGAATCGATGTCAAAATTGATAAACAGTTGAATGTGTTCCTTGATGATCTTACTGCTATGTGTCAAGGCATCGTCCGGAGTAATACTGCCATCTGTGGTGATTTCAAGAATTAATTTTTCAAAATCCGTACGATGTCCCACACGCGTATTTTCCACAGAATAACGCACATTCAGAATCGGAGAAAAAATGGAATCGATCGGTATCACCCCAATCGGCTGGTCGGAGCTTTTATTTTCTTCCGCCGTCACATATCCCCGTCCACGTCCGATGAACAACTCAATATCCATGGATGCGTTTTCGTCAAGAGTCGCGATGTGCAGATTAGGATTTAATATCTCGCATTCGGTCGTACTATCCTGAATGGTTTGACCGGTGAATTCCATAGGGCCTTTAAGATGCAGGGTAAGTTTCTCCGGCCGTTTGTTAAGCATTTTAATGCGCAACTGTTTTAAATTGAGAATGATCTCGGGTACATCTTCATAAACGCCTTCGATGGTGCTAAACTCGTGCTGCACATTGTTGATTTTTATTGCCGTAATTGCCGCGCCCTGCAAACTTGAAAGTAACACGCGACGAAACATATTACCCAATGTCACACCAAAGCCTTTTTCCAAAGGCTGGATGATGAATTTACCATATTCATTGGAATAATTGGCTTCGTCAACTTCAATCTTTTCAGGCATTTGTAAGTTTGACCAACTCATGTTTACCT
>CAZJNP010000706.1:0-1882 GCA_964547355.1 uncultured Calditrichaceae bacterium | reverse complement strand
CCCGCAGTCTGTCCAGTTCCTCCGGTTCCAATTGCGCCTTGCCGAGTTCTTCCACCTGATAATGATACATATCCTGCAATTGAAAACTCTTGATCTGATCCTCCCGCAGCCGATTGAGCTCTTTAACCGCTTGATGGTAATCGTTGAGCAGTGAGGCAAACTCATTAATCAAATGGTTAAGTTTTCCATAGGCATCCAGATAAAGGATATGATTTTCGGGATGAAGCAGCTGCTGATGCTGATGCTGGCCATGTAAATCAAGCAAAAGAGAACTTAATTTATTAAGCCGGTTGAGTGTAACCGGCGTGTCGTTGACAAAAATTCTAGAAGCGCCTCCGGCATGGATTTCCTTGCGAATGATTAGAGTATCATTCCCAAAATCATCGACCTCTAATTCGTTTAGAACCTGTGGCAGGCGGGTTATTTTATCTGTTTTAAAGTGCGCTTCGATGACAGCTTTTTTGGCACCGCTGCGCACCAAATCCGGTCTGCTCCGTTCACCACACAGTTGTGCAATGGCGTTGATCAGGATTGATTTACCTGCTCCTGTTTCTCCGGTCAGGATATTCAGGCCCGGCTGAAATTGAATCTCCAGCCGTTCTACAAGAATAAAATCCTTGATAAATAAACTACTGATCATCACCTATTTCCTGATTAAGGCAATTTTCCCGGCAGAGGATGCTTTTTCTGCCGTGTAAGCAAAATACACATAAATCCCACTCTGAACAAGATTCCCAAACCGATCTCTTCCATCCCAGTACGCCCTACTTCCGTCCACTTGTGGCGTGCCATCGGCAAGGATTTGATTGGGCCGTAGTTCACGAATTAATACTCCGTTCAATGTAAAAATCTTTACCGTGGAATTCTGCATTAAACGAGTGATCATAAATTTCCCGTTGTTACTGTCAATAATAAACGGATTGGGACCGGCAATTACTTGCTGGTAATTTTCCTGAACCTGGGCAAAAGAACCGCTGTAAACAGAAAGTCCTTTCATTGTGCCAATCAAAGCCTGGGCAGAGCGTTTGTCCACATACAATCCATACACCTGATTATCCACTAACCCACTGTTCTGTTTGTGGAAACCGATCCATGCGTTATTTTCCCATGGACTGCGCCCTGCTCGCAGGATGCTCAATCCGCCGCTGGTGGCAAACCAGCGGTTGTTAAACGCATCAACAAAAATGTTATTTATCTGGTTTTCGAGAGGGCCGTTAAGACCCTGGGGATCACCAACGTGTTTGTAAATATTGACACCATCATAGGAATTTAGTCCGGCTGCCGTACCAATCCAAACGATCCCTTCCTGGTCAACAGCCAGGGAAAAAATCGTGTTGCTGTAAAGGTTGTCATTAATGCCATAGTGGTAAATTTTATCATCGGAATGATCGGACAGTGTTTGGTTATAATCCAGTTCATAAAGGCCGTCGGAAAAGGTACCGATCCAGACCCGGCCCCAATCGTCAAAGGCAATGGCGGAAATACCTCCTTCCTCTGCTTTTAAACCATCTTTACTTCCAAAATATTGCCATTTGTTTATATCCAGGTCCACAAATCCCTGGCTGGTATAGGGAATCACTTTTATTAACTGTTCATCCCTGGCCCAGTAATTTGCCACCCATAACCGGCCGTACGGATCTTCGTTGATTGCGCTGATAATTTCATAGGTAGAATCACCTGGAATTCCGGTGAAATATCCCTTATGTACCGTAAATTCAGTGGTTGAAATACCTTCGCTTTTTTCTCGGTCGATTACATATACAACACCGGAATCATCATAGTTATGAAAGAATTCCAAGGATCCATTCGATCGGAACACGCCAAGGCCTCCCCCCCAAGAACCAAACCAAACATTATTAAAGCGATCGGCATAAAATAATAC
>CAZJNP010000705.1:0-1884 GCA_964547355.1 uncultured Calditrichaceae bacterium | reverse complement strand
GGCGATATCCGCCCCGACCACTCGGCACTGCTTTTGTTTAGCCATCTCAACGGCCATATCCCCGGTTCCGCTGGCCAAATCTAGAGCCCTTTGATCCGGAGCAATATCCATCCAGGCCACTGCCCGCTTCCGCCAGTAAATATCAACGCCGCCGCTCAGGAAATGATTTAAAAAATCATAGCGATGGGCAATATTGTTGAACATACCGCGCACATACCGCTTGCGTTCTGCTCCTTCGGACAATACCATTTTCCTGCTCAAAAAATTTCCTCCTTCCAACCCCTGAACAGGTTTTGCGGGATGTTTAATACATTGAGGATACGGGCTACGATAAACTGTGCCAGGTCATCGATCGTCCGTGGATGATGATAGAACCCGGGAGATGCTGGAAGAACCACTGCACCGGCTTCCGAGGCGCGCAGCATATTGCGAATATGAATTTGATTATACGGCGTTTCCCGGACGACCAGAATGAGTTTTCTTTTTTCCTTTAGATGCACATCGGCGCTGCGTTCGATCAGCGTTTGGGCGTAACCGTTGGCAATTCCGGAAAGCGTTTTCATGGAGCAGGGAATCACTACCATGCCATCGGTGCGAAACGAACCGCTGGCCACCGGCGCAAAATGATCTCCGGAAGGTTGGGTGATAATTTCCGGTACAAAACGGGATTCCGTAAAAAACCGTTTGGCAAACTCCCGAAAAGTTTCCTTCGGGAAATCCCATCCGATTTCAGCCTTTAAGATTTTTTGAGCCTCTTCGGAAACCACCAAATGTACCTGCCATTGGGGCGGAATTGCCGCAAGCAAATGCGCGGCGTAGATCATACCGCTGGCACCGGAGATGCCCACCACCAGCCTCTTTTTTTCTTTTTCTGCTGTCATAGTAAAAAGGTGTCTCCGGCTACGGCAATAAAAAAGATAACACTAATGATTCCGTTCATTTTAAAGAAGGCCATATCCAGCCTGGAAAGATCTTCCGCGTGTACCAGCGAGTGTTCGTAAATCAGAAGAGCGGCAATGATGATCATTCCTGCGGTGTAAATAAAATACAAATTCACGATTTCGCTCAGGGAAAAAAGCAGGACAAAGGAAATGATATGGCTCACCCGCGCCACTAACAATGCTTTTCGGATGCCGAGCGTTTTGGGGACGGAATGCAGTTTAGCCTGGCGGTCAAATTCATAATCCTGACAGGCATAAAAAATATCGAACCCCGCCACCCAAAAAAGAACGGCAGCGCCCAGAATTATCGGCGTCCAGGCAAATGAACCGGTCACGGCCAACCAGGCTCCAACCGGAGCAAGACCCAGCGCAATCCCCAGAATGTAATGGGAAAACGCCGTAAAGCGCTTGGTGTAAGAATAAAAGAATACCACCGCCAAAGCAACCGGTGACAAATAAAAACAAAGCAGATTCAAACGGTAAGAAGCGTAAATAAACGCTATGGAAAACATCATCACAAACCAGCGCGCCTCATTTACCGTCAACCTTCCAGCCGGTAAATGACGGTTTTTCGTGCGCGGATTGGCCGCGTCGATTTCACGATCCACCAGGCGGTTAAACCCCATGGCCGCGCTGCGCGCTCCCACCATGGCCACCGTTATCCAGAATATTTTTTCCCATGTGACCGGATATTGGCGATGCGCTAAAATCGCACTGGCCAGAGCAAAAGGTAATGCAAAAATCGAGTGCGAAAATTTAATCATTCGGCCAAACTCTACCCCTCTCGTCCAAAGCGTTTTCAAATCCATCGCATCTTACTCCATGATTTTGAAACTACAAACTCTTCCGGATCTACCCCTATGCTGTAATCGCTCATAAAAAAATTCAGGCGCGCCAGATTTTCCTGATCCAGACTTCCCAGTTTACGGGACCATCCTAAAGC
>CAZJNP010000704.1:0-1885 GCA_964547355.1 uncultured Calditrichaceae bacterium | reverse complement strand
TATCCCGACAACATTAAAACGCCGGACGAATACATCCCTTACCGCAGCACCAGCGCCGTGATCGATCCCTTTGAGTCTTCCTTTTATTTACTGGCTGACAACCGCTGGTATTCGGGCGATCATAGCACTAACTGGGAAATGCGCATCGACCTGACATCCCAGATTACCAAAGCCGTAAAAATAGAATCCGGATTACAGTACAATTACATCGATCTGTATTACCATTCGTACCAGAATATCAGTGAAAAAGACCCCTTCCCTACTATTTATCATCGCACACCCAGGGAGGGCGCGGCCTATTTCCAGTCCAAGGGGGAGTTTGACAAGCTGATCATCAATGTGGGACTGCGCCTGGATTACCAGAATTCCGGCGGGAAATTCTGGAGCGATCCGTTTGACCCGCTCAGCGCGCAGAGCGGACAGGACGATTCCCTGGAGACCAATCCGCTGCTGCCGGTAAAAGCCAAATACCACCTCAGTCCGCGTATCGGGCTGGCTTATCCGCTGACCTCCAGTACGGATTTATTCTTTAACTTCGGGCATTTTTACCAGAATCCCAACTACCGCGATCTGTACCGCGCCTCCGGCGACAGCCGGCTGATCAGCCTGATCCGCAGCAACATCATCGGCAACCCAAATCTGGAACCCGAAAAAGCGGTGCAATACGAAATCAGCTTGCAACAGCAGATCGGCCCAAATGTGGGATTAAAAATCAACTTGTGGTCCAAGGAAACCACCAACCAGGTTGGTTCGGTGGTAGTGCCGGCCTACTCGGACCCAGGTCGCGACAATCCCTTTACCTATGCCGTGTTTGTAAACAACAATTTTGGTTCAGCCAAAGGAATCGACATCGAAATCAAAAAACGAATGAGCGGCAACTACGCCTTTCAAATTAACTATACCTTTTCCAAAGCCAAGGTTCTGCTCCCCACTTCCTGGGACGGTTACTGGTCCGGCGACACGCAGGAGGATCTGCCTAAGCACGAAACCACCGCACCCTGGGATCAGCCCCATGTGCTGCGCGCCAATTTCCAATATTATCTGCCGCCTAAGCACGGGCTGCGCATTGGCGCTTTTTTCCCGCTCCAGAACACCACCTGGAGTTTGATTTACTATGGTGAAAGCGGCCGGCCTTACACGCCCACCATTCCGGGCGGCGTGATTGTGGAGCCATACTCCGAACGCTGGCCGTCTTCCCACCGGCTGGATCTGCGCGTAGCCAAAGGCTGGAAAATCTGGAAGCAGCGCCTGCGTGCCTTTGTGGAAATTAAAAACCTGTTCGACCGTAAAAACGTGCTAACCGGCTACACACGAACCGGTTCGCCTACCAATCCGGGCACCGCTTCCTATTACACCTATTCGTCCACCTATTGGGATTCCAGAAACAATAACAATTTCGCCCTGCGGCGTCTGGTGTATTTTGGGCTGGAAATCGTTTTCGGCGGGAAATAAACGATGCAGAGCTTATGATCGGATGCTTTGCAAATCGAAAGATAAATTTTAAACGACCATAAAATCGGAGTAACATGTTACGCAAAACCCTTATTCTGATGCTCGTTCTGGGCGGACTGATCCGGGCGCAGAACGTTTCGGAACAAAACGTCAATTCCAGACAGGCTCTGTATAAACCAGGCTCCGTATTTGACCGCGCCACCGGTTTTATGGACGCCGGCAAGATGAAAATCATGGGCGTGGAAAATTTTGGTTTGCTGTGCGGCTGGGACCATCCCGGTTACCAGAGCTGGTACCCGGGTGCCTTTCACGGCGACTGGGGCGAAGTGCGCTGGATCGCACCGGTTATTCTGATGCCCAAAGGGCCCTGGGGCGCCAAACACACCAATGGCCCGGACCTGCCAGAAGACCGCAGCGACCAGTACAACGCCAT
>CAZJNP010000703.1:0-1895 GCA_964547355.1 uncultured Calditrichaceae bacterium | reverse complement strand
GTCTACATAAATAAAGAAAAATATTTTGAAGGCGTCGCGCCGGAAGTCTGGAACTATCATATTGGCGGATATCAGGTTTTACATAAATACTTAAAGGATAGAAAAGGCCGTTTAATGGATGAAGCTCCGCGCTATTGCCGGATTGTTACGGCTTTGAGTAAAACGATTGAAATCCAAAAAGGAATAGATGAAATTTATCCCGAAGTTGAGAAGGATTTAATTGAATTCTAATCCTTTAGCAATCGGGGCGCCATATAACACGCCAATCAAGCCGACAAAAAAACGCGTCCGGTTATTTGGAATTGGGACATTTTTTTAAGCGTTTTTTTGCGGCTTATCGGCAGGTCGTTAGACCACATAAATAACAGTGAGAGAAATAAACTAAAAAAGAGGTGTTATTATGAAAAGACTCATTCTTATTTTACTATGTTCTATTCTATTAAGTCAATTTGGTTTGGCCAATCCCGGCGGGCGAAAGGTTATGCAAATCGGTGGAATGGAGCTTTCACCCTATGGCTATGGTAGTATGGAAACCCAACCACATAAAGCCATTGATTCTACGAATACAGAGTTTGCCAACTACTACGCCAAAATATCTCTAATATTAGGAGGTGTGACTACAAACGGGGATACCATTCTCACTTATTCCCGGCTTGCTACCACAGGTGAAACAGTCGACTTTAAACCGAAAAGGTTATTTCAGGATACAACGAATGTGCTTGGTCTCCCGAACGTTGAGTTTACTACCATCTCTATATACGGAGATGCCAAGAATGGCTGGCGAATAAGACAATACAACATTGCTCTGCAAGATCATTCTGCTGGCGTACTTGTTTTCTCTATTAACTATAATGAAGATAAGGGCACCTTGCACAATGTTTATGCTGGCCTTCATTTTGATTTTGATGTTCCCAACACAGAGAACCATCCTACATCAGATGATGATCAGTTAACGCTCACACCTTCAGGTTATAAAATTAATGACTTTTGTTCTCACCAGGGAATGGAGATTGTGGCTCCCTTCTCTCCAGTGATTCAAAATTATGTGACTCGTTCCCAATTGCCTACAACAGCAGAAGAAGTATATCATCTGATTAGTAATTCTAATACAAACACGCTAAAAGATACTGCCGATTATCATTTTTATATCGGTAGTGGGCCTTTTACTGTGCGAGAAGGAGAAAGTATCATATTAATTTATGCAATATTACCAATTTCCAATGGTTTTTCTAAAGCATCATCAGGTTTTTTAACAAAACTTGAAATGGGAATGATAAATTTCTATAAAGGCAAAAAACTGGCAACTATTGATGAATCACATTTGAATAATTCGGCGTCTACTTCTAATTTACCTAAAAACTATCAGTTATTTCAAAACTTTCCCAATCCATTTAACCCTGTTACTAAAATAAGTTTTCAGATAGCGGCATCTTCTCAAACCAAATCAGGTGTAGAAGTGCGCTTGGAAGTATTCAATATCATTGGTCAAAAAGTAAAAACACTACTGCGCAAATCCTTGGGGGCAGGAATTTATTCAGTTGAATGGGATGGCAATGATCAGCAGGGGATACCGTTACCTTCAGGTATTTATATATACAAATTAAGAACACCCAATTTTACTGTTCAGAAAAAAATGCTATTAATTAGATAATTGGGGAGGAACAAAATCATGCAATATATCAGGTTAATGTCATTAACTTTAATTATTCTTTCCAATATCTTAAATTCATTATTTGGGCGTGAGTACCCTCCAGGAGAAGACGAGGGAACATGGGTTGTTTACAGATATTACGTAAATGTCGAAGACCCAGATGGTAATCCTTTAAGCGGTATTCGTATTAGGATGATGGCAACATATTATTTATGGGAAAATTATGACTGGCAGGCATACACAG
>CAZJNP010000702.1:0-1895 GCA_964547355.1 uncultured Calditrichaceae bacterium | reverse complement strand
TTTAAGGACCGGGGAAAAACAAAACAGGCTCTTAAAGTTGCTATAAAATCGTTTTTCAAAATTTTACCAACGGTATTGTACATCATCGTTTTAATCGGCTTATTGTTTTGCTTTGTACCTTCCTCTAAAATTTCCACGATTATCGGCGAACAATCGGGCTTAAGCGGAGTCCTGATCGTGGCGTTATTAGGTTCCGTTATGCATATCCCGTCACTCATTTCGTTTCCGTTGGCTGCCTCGGTGCTGGAAAACGGGGCGTCAATAGTTGCTGTGGCCGCATTTATTACCACATTGACGATGATAGGACTTTTTACGCTGCCTTTGGAGATCAAAGAGCTTGGCAAAAAAGTGGCTATCCTGCGCAATGGTTTAAGTTTTATTTTTGCCGTTATTATTGCGCTGATTATGGGAGCGGTTTTATGAAGAATGTGGCGCGGGAAAAGCAAAAAAAAGCGTTTATTCGCGACGTAATAATATTATTGATTACCTTATCGGCAGCAGCGGTTTTGATTTCGTTCTTTCCGGATAAACGGTACATGCTCGTAGAGGTTTCATGGGATTTTTTTATTGAGATGATTGCTATTTTACCGGCAGTTATGATTTTGATGGGGCTTTTTGCCGTGTTTGTACCAAAGGAAGCAATTGTCAAACACTTGGGAAAAACATCGGGGATAAAGGGCATTTCTTTGGCGTTGTTTTTTGGCGCGTTGCCTACAGGACCGCTTTATGTGGCTTTCCCTATGGCAGCGGTGCTAATCAAAAAAGGAGCGCGCATTTCCAATATCATTATTTTTCTTTCCGCCTGGGCCTGCATAAAAATTCCTCAGGAAATGATGGAACTTCAGTTTATGGGCCTTCGATTTATGACGGCGCGCCTTGTTTTAACAATTGTTTTTGTGATTATCATGGGTGCAGTCATCGAAGGGCTGATCGAGTGGAAAGAAAAAAGAGACTCAACTGAATTAATCGAGTCGCAAGGAACAGGGAGTTAAATTCCCGGTTGCTAATTTTGTTGAAAAAACATGGACTAAACTTTTTTGAGGAGTAAAGACATGAGTCGAATCTTTTTTGCGCTTGGTTCGTTATTCGGGGCAATAGGAGTAGCCCTGGGCGCATACGGCGCGCACGGCGGTGCGCGGCTAATCGAATTAAATAATGCCTTTATAACTTATGGTAAAGCATCGCGCTATAACATGTATCACGCCTTTGCCTTATTGGCCGTAGCCTGGGCGCTGGATAAATGGCCGCAGCAACAAAAACTGCTGACTTCGGCCGGATGGTTGCTGGTAGCCGGAATCGTTTTGTTTTCCGGTACGCTGTATATTCAATCCTTAACCGGGATACATTTTGGTTATGTCACGCCCGCGGGCGGAGTATCCTTTGTGGCTGGATGGTTGTTAATGGCCTGGGCGGCGTGGAAGTCGGAAATCGAGAGTTAGTATGTAGTAGGTATCTTTAGTCGACAAATATCTTATCCTGTTGCATAGATGAGAAGAGCGGTCTCTGTAGTGGGTAACGGAGACTTGTCATTCAACGCGGCAAATGGATGCATTGCTAATCTCCGCATCCAAAATAATCTAACAAATTTTTGAGTAAGAATAATTGACAGGGGGATGATGATGTCTAATATGTATGTGAATATTTACAAACATTTAGTCGTAAATAGAGTAGAACGATTTTTATAATGGTTACTAATGAATCCTAGAACAGTATAAGCGGTAATCCTACTGATTTCAGTAGTTTTTACCGTAGTTATGAAAGAGAATTCGGATTTGGATAAGTACCTGCCCGGACAGCCTCCGGCCTTTGGGTACGGTAATCAGGCTGTATGCCAGTTCGATATTAAAGGATATTAAGGACGGAATTATTAGTGCCACAGTATTATGGTAGTGAAT
>CAZJNP010000701.1:0-1900 GCA_964547355.1 uncultured Calditrichaceae bacterium | reverse complement strand
CGGTAAATCCGTTGAAATCAATTTTCAATTAAACCTTTTTTACCTTTGCCCCGCAATACATTTAAATTTTCCTCACCTTCGGAATGCGCAATGATGGCCGTGCCACAGCTATCGCTCCAAACGTTCACGGACGTACGCATCATATCCAGGATCCGATCTACCGCTAAGATTAATCCCACGCCTTCCAACGGCAGCCCCACCGCATTTAAAATAATAGCCATCATTACCAGACCGGCCATGGGAATTCCCGCGGCGCCAATGCTGGCTAAAAGAGCTGTTAAAACCACAATAAACTGCTGGGTAAAGGACAGATCGATGCCGTAAACCTGGGCGATAAAAATAGCCGCCACACATTCGTACAAAGCCGTGCCGTCCATATTAATCGTAGCACCCAGCGGCAGGACAAAACTGCTTACCTTGTTGGACGCGCCGGCGTTCTCCTCTATGGACTTCATGGTCAGGGGCAGCGTGGCCGAAGAGGACGAAGTGGAAAAAGCGGTCAGCAGGGCGGCGGACATGGCCTGAAACATCTTAAGCGGAGAAATACCACCGATAAAATAAAGCAGCACCGGCAAGGTAATCAAGGCATGGAAAGCCAATCCCATGATTACGGTTAACATATAGCTTCCTAACGGAAGAAAAACATTGGTTCCGGTTTGAGCAACAATCTTGGCGATCAATGCAAAAACGCCGATTGGTGTAAAAAGAATAATAAAATGGGTCAATCGCATCATTACTTCGAATACGCCCTGGAAAAAATCCGTTAACTGTTTTTGGTAAGGAGCCGGCGTCCGGGTGATAAAAAACCCAAACAACAAAGAAAAGAAAATAGTCGGCAGCATTTCTCCGCGTACCATAGCCGCCAAAGGATTGATGGGAATAATACCGAGCAGTGTATCTCCGATTTTGCCCGCATTTGCCTGTAAGTTCTGAGGGACTTCCTGGAGACCGAGCTGGCTTCCCACCCCCGGCTGGATCAGATTCACCATAATAAGGCCAATCAAAATCGCCATCAAACTCGTTGAAATATAGTAGGTAAACGTTTTCAAGGTCATTCTGCCAAAATTCTGGGCATCACCGATACTCGTCACACCCGAAATAATCGAAGAGACGATTAAGGGCACAATAACCATACGCAAGGCCCGCAGGAAAATCGTCCCAAGCACCGACACTTTTTCAATTACAAAATTCTCAAATCCAAAAAAACGGGAAACAAAGGCAAAAACAACACCTAAAATTAGCGCAATAAAAATCTGCCAATGGAGTTTTAGCTTCATATAATCAACCTTTGGTCTAAATGCGATTTCTTTATATTATTCTAAACTATGGGCGTTTCGCATGCAGCAGCCATTTACGCATAGTCGACAACCGCATAGCAAATTAAAAATACAAAATGGAGATTAAACAAGCAATGAAGGGAGGGAAAGAAATTATTGCGTTTCTTTGGAATCGTTTTCTTCCGATCTAATGATATGGAGACCTTTAAGAGATTTCAGATAATCCCAATCTTTTAGCGAATTATATTCGCTCCGGGTGCCAAAGGGGGCAAATTGGACGCCGATCTCAAAAGTGTCCGTATCGTCGTATTCATCCTGCCAGCGAATACGCCCCACCAACCGTAATTTTTTGCCGTCCGGAAATTGTACTTTCATCAAGAGCTGTTCACCGGAGCGCAGTTGTTCCATGGCATAAAAAGCCAGTCCACTCTTCGAAATATTTTTAAGTTCCGCCGGCCGGGATAAACCAGCGAACAGCTTTTTACCATTTATTTTTTTGTATTGAATTTTTGTTCCCGGAACCTGTATTCTTGTAAAGAAACGTCTATCCACGTTTCCTCCTTATTTCACTATTGAAATGATTAATACTTACAGGCACTTAGACATATCACACAATATAATAC
>CAZJNP010000700.1:0-1901 GCA_964547355.1 uncultured Calditrichaceae bacterium | reverse complement strand
CGGTCGGCTTCCATAACCACTGCCCGAATCGCGTCATCCGACTCTCCGCCTCCCCGCCCCCCCCCTCCCCCCCCCCCCCCCCCACCACCACCACCCACATCCCCCGGAAAACCCAAACCCACACAAGACCCCACCCAATCAAATTCCCGATCTCCCGTAAAACACACCACCAAAAAACAAACAAAAGCTCTAAACGTTTAAGAAGTCATGACCAGTAAACATTCCGGAAAGCTCATTTTCCGGACGATGATGGTCCTAATCGTACTGGGAATAGCCTACCTAGGCATTAATTGGTTGACCAACGGCGCTACTCATGCCTGGTTCGAAAAACAGATTCAAAATAAGTATTTTGCAATGCACCAAGCAGTGCCAGAACCAGCATCTTTACCTCCAATCATAGTTAATAGCGATACAACAAGAGTTCCTGACGACTGGCCGTATCCTTATCCTAGGCCAGGGACTCCTCCTCCGATATTCTAATGAAAAACTGGTAAACAGCACATTGGTATTTCGGTTACGTTTAGTCAAGCATTAAACGTAACCGACGTTTTATACCCAAAACAGCGATGTTCGGATAGACCATCAATTGTTTGGTGCAGAAAATCTATTCCTTATAAAACTCCCCAATCGTATCCATCACATAGTCTTTCTGCTCATCCGTTAATTCCGGATAGATGGGAATGGCCAGCGTTTCGTCTGCCGCTTTTTCTGCCTCCGGGAAATCTCCTTCTTTGTACCCCAGATATTTAAAGCATTCCTGATTGTTGAACGTTACAGGATAATATATTTCACATCCTATCTGATGTTCTTTTAACCAGGCCAATAATGCATCGCGTCTCTGTACGCGAATAATATACTGGTTAAAAATATGGCGGTAGCCCTCCACTCTAACGGGCGTCTGGACATATTCTTCCAGTCCGCGGGATTTAAATCCGTTATCGTAATAATCCGCATTTTTTTGCCGACCGGCCGTCCAGTCGTCTAGATGCCGTAATTTTACGTTTAGTACCACTGCCTGTAAGGCATCCAGACGGAAATTGCCCCCAATCATTTTATGATAATACTTGGGATGCGCGCCGTGGTTGCGCAGGTACACTAATTTTTGATACAAGGCCTCATCGTTGGTGGTCACCATGCCGCCGTCGCCAAAGCCGCCCAAATTTTTACTTGGGAAGAAGGAAAAACATCCCATATCTCCCATGGAACCCGCTCTTTTCCCGCCTTTATATTCGCTGCCGATAGCCTGCGCGGCGTCTTCGATCACTTTTAAATGGTACTTTTCAGCGACTTCAAGAATAGAATCCATGTCAGCGGTTTGTCCGTACAGGTGAACGGGAATAATCGCTTTAGTGCGGTCAGTAATCTTTTCTTCGATTTTCTTTGGATCAATGTTATAAGTCAGCGGATCGATATCCACGAAAACGGGAGTCGCTTTTAAACGGGCGATAGACCCGGCCGTGGCAAAAAAAGAATACGTTGTAGTGATTACTTCATCGCCGGGGCCAATATCCAGAGCCATTAGCGCAATCAGCAGTGCATCCGTACCCGAGGACACGCCAACGGCAAATTTGGCGTTACAATATGCCGCGATATTTTCTTCGAATTCTTTTACTTTTGGACCCAAAATAAAATACTGGGATTCCATTACTTCATCCACAACCGGTTTAATCTCGTCTTTTATGTTTTTGTATTGTGCTTTTAAATCCAGTAAGGGCACCTGCATTATAAATCCTTCCTACGTTAGTCAATCAATTAACAATAAAGATGAATTTAAAAATATATGGGTAATCGATCCAATTAAAAATAAATAAGCAAATATCAAAGGTAAAATAAATATTTTGCTAACAGTTCTTTCTCAAAAAAATCATTCTGATCAAATACAAAAAGAATTGCCTGTATAT
>CAZJNP010000699.1:0-1902 GCA_964547355.1 uncultured Calditrichaceae bacterium | reverse complement strand
GTATTAACTCATTTACTGGAAAGCCTGCCGTTACAACGGGCGGTTCTATTCCCCTGTTCGGATTCATTATTGCTATCCGTAGCATCTCTTGACTCCAAAATAAAAGCTCGTTTTCCTTCAAGCCATGCTGATCTTGATTGCATCAAAAAACTATTGGATAAAGCAGAATTAGCAAAAATTCTTGACACGTATAAACTGCCGCATCCAAGGACATTCGTGGTTAACAAGAAAAGCGATATTAAAAATCTGGAAGAAAACGTATTTGCAGGAGCATTCCTGAAACCTCGTGAGTCCCATAAATTTTTCAAACATTACGGAGTTAAAGCGTTTCAATTTCAAAATCGCGAAGATACCTTAACAAAAGCTCTTGAAATTCAGGAAGCGGGATTTTCGTTGCTATTACAAGATTACATACCTGGTCCAAAATCACATCATTATTTTATTGACGGTTTTGTCGATCGTAACGGGAATATACAAGCACTTTTTGCCAGAAGACGTATTCGCATGTATCCTTCGGACTTTGGAAATAGTTCATATATGTATAGCGTACCTCTGCAGGATGTCACAGATGCGGTAGAAACGCTTAAAAAGTTATTTAGCCGTGTTAAATATCGCGGTATTTTCAGCGCTGAATTTAAATATGACCAACGAGACGGATTGTATAAAGTCATCGAAATTAATGTGCGTCCCTGGTGGTATATTGATTTTGCTACCTCTTGTGGCATCAACGTATGTCTGCTTGCTTATCAGGACGCCCTCGAACAGGATGTTAGTGCGTTCAATAATTACAAAGTCGGCGCAAGTCTGGTTTATCAGTACTACGACATTCTTAGCTGTCTGCAACTACGTCGTAAAAAGGAAATAACGCTCAGCTCCTGGTTGAGGTCCTGGTGGCGAGCAAAACATCCCATTTTTCGCTGGGATGATCCGTTGCCTGCGGTGGTGAAATCTTTTACATGGTTTAAAAACTTTTTAAAACGTCGCCTTTTTTAGCTCAGCGTTCCTTTACTTCCCCACCTACCCCGAAATGGGATCTGGTAAGGGGGAAAACTTTAACCGTACATTTTTTAACCAAAGTTATGACGTTTGAACCAATATCAATATCAATAGATAACGCTCCCGCTAACTTTTCTTATTTGGTTAGCAACAAGTAGAGGTGTCAAAATGGGGAAACAAATACTCACCAAATATTTGAACGAAACAGAATATGATAAATGGAATACGTTTGTCTCGAATTCACCGGATGGTAGCATTTACAGCATGCCCGATTACTTAGACATCTTATGCGAAACAGGTGGGGGAAATTTTAAAATTCTTGCCGCCCTAAAAGGAGACGAAATTGTTGGTGGGGTTGGTCTCTATGAAAGAAATTCCTCTTTTGGTTCCTATGTCTCTTCCAGATTGCTTCTTTATTACAACGGTTTGGTTTTGCAAAATTGTCAATCGAAATATCCTTCCCAGCATACTTCCCGTCATTTAAAGATCATGGCGGCACTTGAAGAGACGCTGTCCAAGGCAGGATATGCCAGCCTGCAACTTAAAAACCGAAGCAGTTTTACAGATGCGCGTGTTTTTTTAGCGCGCGGCTGGAGTGTTCGTCTTACCTATACTTACGTGATGGATTGCCGCGATCCGGATCAAATGTGGAACAGAATCGAACAAAATTTGCGAAGGCTCATTAAAAGATGTACCGAGCAAAATATTCAGTTCTCGATTGACGATGATTTTGAAAGTCTCTATCGATTACATGCTCAAACCCACCGCAGAAAAGGAGCCCCGCTTTATTTGCCGCATGATCAATTCAAACGATATTTTGATCGTTTAAAAGCTAAAGACCTTTGTCTGCTTTTCCATGCGCGCCTGCCTTCCGGCCAATCAATTTCTGCGCAACTTGTTCTATTG
>CAZJNP010000698.1:0-1906 GCA_964547355.1 uncultured Calditrichaceae bacterium | reverse complement strand
TTTCATGACTGCTACCTCGCTTTTGCCTCTAAAAGTAACTATTTTTTTAAAAAAAGTAACTTTAACTTACTTTAACTTTTTTCAAGTTTTTCTTTGCGATGTTTTTCAAATAAAAATCATCGTAAGTAAAATTTTTCCGCAGTGATATATTCGTATTGTTCATACAGGGCTTTTTGAATATTAGCCACATCCACGAGAAATTTGATCGCATGATCATGGCTGACAGGATAATTGTTAGGATGTTCTAAAACAGAAGAAACGCAGGTGCAAATAATGGCTATAAAAAAATAAACCGGCTAAAATAATTACGCAAAAAAAGAATGGTTAGACGGAAAAGTTTGCTACGATGTGTTAAAGTCCAAATATCCGGATTATAATGCCAGTATTCTATCTAAAAAAACTCACTGACAAGCATATACATAAACTTAATTGTCTGTAAGACATAAAAACGCAATCTATCAATAAATTTTGAAAAGTAAATTAAAAATACAAAATGCACTTCAATTATTTCATCCATATTCCCTGAATCACAAAAGCAAAAAATCCCAGTGCAATCCCGACACCCAGATCAAACACGCCCGCTGCAACTGGAATCATTAATATTTTTAAGAATTCCAGGCAATGCCAGCCATCTTTTAAAAAAGATAAATAATAACTGATAGGTTTAAAATATTGATCCGCAGGTGAAAGTTTTTTCCACCATTTATTATTTTTAAACTTATCGGGATAGAACAGCATTTTATCCCCTTCTGCCTTAAAAAATGCATAAGCGATAAATGCCAAAAATAAAATTAAAACATGAATTATTCCATCTTTCACGAGTAATTCCATTTTATCTCCTTTTTAGCAAAATAAAGTCTTTTATTTTGCGATATTCCCTACGATCGCGCTTAATAGTTAACAAATACGCGATTCTCAGCACCTATTTTTTTTGGTGTAAACCTTTTTGGAATGTACTATAATTTCCGGGCCAATCCTAACAGTTCGTTTCTTTTTTCGCCCCTGTAATGATGCGGGTCATCAGTATTATTTTCATCCTGTAGAGGCGTTTTATTTAGCGTGTTCAGCGCTACTTGCTGATTTTAAACGGATAGTCTTAATTTTTTTATTCAACGAAGTCTTTAAACGTGCGGAGAAATCAAAAGAAGTACCAATACGGAAGATAAAATTGAAATAAAATTAACCAGATCGTTGGTCATCCAGCGGAAGCCTTTGATTTTGAGTGCAGGCGTGTTGCAGTGGGATTTCTTTTCCGTATATTTTTTACAGACTCTACACTGATATTGTCCCTGGATGGTTGCTCCAATTAAACTATCCACAAGAGAGCCTGAAAAACCAATAAGTCCCAGCATGAGAATTATTTCTGTTTCCATGGGCACGAAAAAACTGGCTACCCAAACAATAAAAAAACTTCCCGCCAGAGAAGCCAGGCTGCCATAAAATGAAATTCCGCCGGAAACACCAGGCTTAACCTTCTTGAAAGTGGTAATCAGAACGGGTGTTCCTTTAAAAAGTACACCCAATTCCGTTGCCCAGGTATCTGCCGTGGCAGCCGCAAAAGATAACGTATAGGCTGCAAAGTAAAACTTTGCGTTTCCGGGATCAAAAATAGCAATCAGAACAAAAAACCCTCCGATGCTGCCGTTGGCAAGCACCTGCCACAAGTCGCGCGTTCCGGTCTTTTCGAAGGTGTCTTTAAATTGTTCTTTAACGGATTTTCCGAGTTTACTCAATATTGAAGATGTTATAAAAAAGGATAAGATCGGAACGGCCCATTCCCATCCGCCAAAACCAAAAATGATCGTTCCAAGAATCAATGTCGCAATACTTCCGGAAACATTTAAAGATCTAAAATAAAAACTTGGCAAGACGATGAGCACAGAAAGCACAAAACCGTACAGAAACC
>CAZJNP010000697.1:0-1906 GCA_964547355.1 uncultured Calditrichaceae bacterium | reverse complement strand
GGGCGGTTCCTCGCAGCCCTTGCAGGTGTTGGTTTTTTACAAAAACTATTGACTATTTCGAATGGGATATATAATTTTCGACTAATCAGTCTAAAATAGAATAGGTGTTACATGTCAATCGCAGATCGAAAAGAACGGGAACGGCAGGCAAGAATTCAACTGATTCTACAGGCCGGTGCCCGGGTCTTTGCCGCGCATGGGTATCATAGCGCCAGTATGGACCTGATCGCAGAAGAAGCGGAGCTGGGCAAGGCCACTATTTACTATTATTACAAGAGCAAAGAAGAATTACTGCACGGCATTTTAACCGACGGCGTTCAGGATTTTTTCTCTCAACTGGAAGAAGCCCTGCAACATGAACAGGACCCCATAAGCAAAATCCGATTAGTGATACGGCACAGCGTCGAATTCTTTGAGAAGCACCCGGATTATTTTAAATTATATATGTATCTCAATGTGCATCCCCGCCTGCGGAAACGCATTTACAAAAGCCTGCATCCCGTTCTGGTTAACAAACTTAAAATTCTACGTGCCATGTTCATGCAGGCGCAAGAGCAGGGTAAAATCAGGAAGATTCCGGTGGATCATCTGCTGTCTATTTTCGGCAGTCTGGTGATGGGCATGGGGGTGTTTTCCTTCGCCCATGCGGATAAAAAACAAATGCGCAAGCAATCCCAATGGATTGAAGACGTCTTTTTGAACGGCGTGCTTGAAAAGGAAAAATAAACACGGATTGGAACAAAACCGACACATTAATCGAGCTGAGGTATGGAACATGATTAAGGTTACCAAGAAGATCGTTCAGCATCCCTGGATGACCATGGGCGCGATTCTAATGGTTACTCTTTTTTTCGCTTACAATCTCAAAAATATTCGTATGGATCCTGATATCACTTCATCGTTACCCAAACACATTCCGGCCAAGCTGTTGTACGATCGGATGAACGAAATTTTTCCCAGCCGTGATTTTATTCTGGTCGCATACGAAAGCGATTCCCTGTTTTCTCCCACGGCTCTGCAAAACATATTCAAAATTACCGAAGACCTGGAAGACATGCCGGACGTGTATTCCGTGATGAGTCCTACTAATATTAAAGTGATTCGCGGAACAGAAGAGGGCATGGAGGTAAAGGCCATTTTGGACCACCCGCCAAAGACCGGGGCGGAAGTGGAACGCTACCGCTGGCAGCTCTTTCACAGCGATCTGCCCATCGAAAATATCATTTCCAAAGATCAGACCCTGGCCGGTATTATGGTCTTTCTCAAAAATACGGTCAAGCCGGAAGATGCTGCCAAAGAGGTTTTGGATTATATCAACGGACTGAAGCTAAAAGATCGCATTTATCTCACCGGCAAGCCGGTGCTCACCCTGTATCTGGGCCGGGGCATGGGGCGCGATATGGGCATGCTGTTTCCCATGGTCATTTTGCTGATCGTGGTCATTTTGTGGATCAGTTTTCGCAATACCCAGGGGGTGGTGCTTCCTCTGGGCGTGGTGCTCACCAGCGTGTTGTGGACGATCGGGCTGATGGCATTCCTGGGGGTGCCGATCAGTCATTCTACCAACATGCTGCCCATATTGCTTTCTTCCATAGCCGTGGCGGATGGGATCCATATTTTAAACCATTATTTTAACCGCCTGGATAAAGACCGCCCGCCGGCGGAAGCAATTGTGGAAGTGATGTCCGAGCTAAATGCGCCGGTGATTATTACTTCTATTACCACCGCCTTTGGGTTCCTGGCTCTTAACGCTTCCAACATCGGTTCGGTGGGCGAGCTGGGGATTTTTACGGCCGTGGGTGTGATGTTTGCCATGATTTTTTCGCTTACCTTTATTCCGGCTGCGGTGAGCGTAATGAAGGTACCGCGCCGTATTCGGAAGGGGAAAAGGACCGGCCTTCTCAAC
>CAZJNP010000696.1:0-1906 GCA_964547355.1 uncultured Calditrichaceae bacterium | reverse complement strand
AAACATCCCTTCTCAATCAGAAAGAATTTTAATTTTTTTGATTATTTAGTAGACTGTTTCCAACTTTTAAATCGGAATGTAATTCGGACGGCAAATCCATGAAAAACACCTCAAAAGAACTGGATAAAAGAAACCTGGATCTTTCCACCCTGTTCGAAATCAGCCAGGTGTTTAATTCGTCTCTGGAACTGAAAGAAATTCTGAATCTTTCCCTGCTGATCCCCATGGGGCGAATGATGGTCAGCCGCGGGCTGGTGCTTCTTAACGACGGTCGTGGTCATCTGAACATCGCCCATTCCAAAGGGATCAAACACTTACCGCAACAGGCAGCGATTACAATCGATCACCTGCCAAATCACACCCTATCCGGCGCCCAGGCGTCCGTGGATGAACAATTGCGACAGTTTATGGAAAGCTACCAATTGGAAATTATTGTGCCTCTTGCTTCGCGGAATGAACTGTGCGGCGCTCTTTTTCTGGGAGGTAAAACCAATGGGACCGATTTCAGTCCAAGCGAAATTGAGTTTCTGAGCGCGCTGGTTAATTTATCCGCACAGGCGCTGGAGAACGCCCGCACCATCCGGGAACTGCGGAAAGTTAATCAGGTCCTGGATCAAAAAGTACAACAGTTGAATTCCCTTTTTGATATCGGACAGGAATTGAGTCTGCTGATGGAGCAAGATGCCATTTTGAACCGGCTCAGTTATACTCTGATGGGGCAGTTGATGGTCAATCAGTTTTTTGTTGCGCTGAAACAGAAAGACGGCCTTAACGTCGCTTATTCTAAAGGGAAGCCGTTCACGCCCGAAAACCTGACCAGGTGCATGGATTATTGTTCCCGACTACCCGAGGACTTTACTCCTCAGGCGATCGAAGAAAGCACGATGTACAAAACGCTCCACAGCGCAGGAATACGCGCGGTGATCCCCATGCGCGTTCAGTCAAAAATTAAAGGGTACCTCTTTCTTGGAAAACGGTTAAATCACTTACCCTACGCGCCGACAGATTTGGAATACCTGGCTATCCTGGCCAATATGACGGCCATCTCCCTGGATAACGCCGCCATGATCACAGAAATGATCGAAAAGAAGCGGTTGGAAGAAGAGATCGCCATTGCCCGGTCTATTCAGGCCCGACTGATTCCTTCGCAAATGCCGGAGCTTCCCCAATACGATATTCACGGCCTGAACCGTCCCAGTCGTGACGTGGGCGGCGATTACTTTGACATCATTCCCCTTTCTTCAGAAGAATATCTTTTCACTATCGCCGACGTATCCGGTAAAGGTGTTCCCGCTGCCCTTTTAATGTCCAACCTGCAAGCAGCCCTGCATTCCCTGTGCCTGAACCGCATTCCTCTGAGCACACTTACGGCCCAGTTGAACAAAATCATTTATCAGAACACATCCATGGAAAAATTCATTACATTTTTTATCATGACGCTGGATTTAAATAGCGGCGCGTTTGAATATGTCAATGCCGGTCATAATCCGCCGTATGTATTCCGCTCAAACGGCGAAGTCATCGAACTGGAAGAAGGCGGGTTGATCTTAGGCATTTTCCCGGATGCGACCTACCAATCCGGCAGCGGTATATTACATCCGGGTGATGTCCTGACCATGTTTACCGACGGTATTACCGAAGCCATGAACGCCCAAGAAGAAGAATATCAGGAAAAGCGGGTAATTAATTTTTTTCGCAGGCATTCGGGAAACATGACCAGTCATGAATTGAACAAAAAGCTATTAGCGGAGGTTATGGAATTTTCCGAAACAGAGGCCGTTCAGAGCGACGATATTACCCTGCTGACCATCCGGCGATTAAAATAACCTTATTCTGCTTCCACAATTTGTAGAGTTAATGGTTTTAGGGTAAATGTAGGATTTAAAGCCGGCGCAATGTGTGTAGC
>CAZJNP010000695.1:0-1910 GCA_964547355.1 uncultured Calditrichaceae bacterium | reverse complement strand
CTTGTGTTGTGGCGTGGAGTGCGGAACAAATAGTTTGGCGTGGTGGGCTTGAGGAAGGCCGTGTCCGGTGTCGGCTACTTTAATTTAAATATGGGGCAGCTTGGTCTTTAAAACTTTCGAGGATTGGCTGATGGTAATGTCCAAATTACCCCGTCCGTTCATGGCATCGATGGCGTTTTCCATGAGGATATGCATTAACATTTCCACCTGTCGGTAGTCCCAGTAAACAAACTCTGGGAGGTTTCCGGAAAACGTGACGCGAATGTTTAATTGTTCATTCCTGAAATTTTTAAAATGCTCCAGGCATTGTACGCAAATTTCCCGCAGTACGATTTTTTCGGTTTGCAGGCTGTCCACGTCGCTGAACTTAAGAAAGTTTTTACTGATGTTGCGTATGCGCTTGAGTTCCGAGTAGGCCTGTTCAAATTCGTCAGTCAGGTCGGGAGGCAGGGAAGCCTGATGTTCAACTAATTTCAAATAGAGCGTCTGCATTTTCAACTGAACGCCGGCCAGAGGGTTTTTTATATCGTGCACCATCTTGCGGATGTTGCGCTGCCAGTTTTTCTGTCGTTCGAACAGCACCTGGCGCGTGCTGTCTTTGATTTCCACCAAAACGGCGTTAATAAAATGAAAGTAGCTGGTAAACGGCGTTACGGTGACCTCGCCGATGAAGCTGTCGGCAGCCTCTTCAAACGAAAAATCTTTTTTTACAGGTTTACCCTGCTCGATGGCCTCTTTAATGATGTTTGCAATTTGTTTGCGTTCGCTAAGGGCTATATTGTAATGTTGCCGAGTCTTAATAGGGTTAGATAGTTTGAGTATCTTTTTAACTTTGGCATTGAAGGTGATGATATTCCCTTTGTGGTTTAAAAGCATAATCGCATTGTCGGATTTCCTCAGGGAAAACAAAAAATAAGAGATATAGATACGGATTTTGTTAATACTTAAGTGCATCAGAAAAAAAAGGGCAAATAAAACAGCGGTAATCAGAAAAAACGTCAGGGGGAGATAATTGAAATAGGGATTGGGCAACATATGAAAAAGATAGGTGATATGTTGTGTCACCACGGAAAGATAGGGCGCCTTGCCGGGGCCGTGATAAAAATAACTCCAATGCAGGACGTTTTTTTGCTGCCAGGGATAAAAGGCCAGATCGGTTAACTGCTCGGATTTGATATATAAACCATCATTGCAAAAACCAAGGAATTCCGGTTTTCCGTCTAGATTGAGGTCTTTAAAATCCAGTAACTGGCTGAACGCCCGGACAGAAGGGACACGGACAGTTTTGAGCGTTAATGCACTGTCCACGAATAAAAATTCTTTTCTTAACGGACCGCGAATCAGGTAGGCCCCCTCCGGGAATGCGCTGTTTCGGATAAGTTTTTGTGAATACCTGTCGGTTGTCTTTTCTTTAATAATACGTCCGTTTTGATCCACCAGAAGGAGCTTAAAATTTTCTTTAGAGGTGATATTTGCCAGAATAACGTTTTTTCCGTGGTAGCGAAACGGCAAAGCGAGAATGCTGCTAAAACGTTCGGCAATCCGGAAAGGTTTAAAAACAAAACGTAACCGTTGATCCAGCGCCAACAGCCAGGACGCATCGTCGCTAAAAGGCTCCTGTCCGGAAAGATTGCTGGTGGCGGTGGTGCTGATGATAAACTCGTCTGTTCCGTCGCCGGTCAGGTCAAATGCAAAGATCCTGGGCGTTCCGGCGTTAAACAGACGTTTATTAAGCATTTTGCCGTGGAAAGCATCATAAATAAACACACCGCGCGGCGATTTGGATAGGCCGGAATGTACCGTAAATACGATTTCCGCATGATCGTCGCTATTAACGTCGCTGAATGCCGCACCGCAAATTTCCGTATCCCACGATATGTACGGGTTGGGGTCGGGTGCGGGTAATATAT
>CAZJNP010000694.1:0-1911 GCA_964547355.1 uncultured Calditrichaceae bacterium | reverse complement strand
GCTCGTTGGGCTCATAACCCAAAGGTCGCAGGTTCAAATCCTGCCCCCGCTACTACACAGGTGATCCCAGGGTCGCCTGTTTTTTTATGGCGGTGTAGCTCAGTTGGTTAGAGCATCGGAATCATAATCCGAGTGTCCGGGGTTCGAGTCCCTGCACCGCTACTTTTTTCCTCTAAGGGTTGGTGTCGAATTGATCTCCCGATTTATCGCCTTCGTAAAAAGCAATCGGTTAATTGTTCCCGGTGATCATATCTTTATTGCCGTTTCCGGTGGTTTGGATTCTACAGCTTTATTACATCTGTTTCATTTTGCAAATGAAGAACTGGACCTTCGTCTTTCTGCGGTGCACATCAATCATGGCGTGCGCGGTGTGGAAAGCGAACAAGACGAAGGCTTTGTGCGCAGGCTTTGCGGCCAGTTAAACCTTCCTCTTGAAGTCCGCCGTTTATCCGGCCTGACGCCGAACAGCAGCGAAGAAACCATGCGCCGCTTACGTTACAAAGCCTTCCAGGACATTCTGCAGGAAAATCCCGGAGCCAAAATTGCCACCGGACACCAGTTGGACGACCAACTGGAAACCGTTCTCATGCGCATGGCTAAGGGCTCGTATATTACCGGTTTAAAAGGGATTCCCGTTAAACGCCCGGGGTTTATTCGTCCTCTATTATTTGCCCGCCGGCAGGAACTGCAAGAATTCCTTGAATCCCATGGATTGAACTATCGCATCGACAGCACCAATAGGGAAACGGATAAACTGCGTAACCGGGTGCGGGCTTTGCTGATGCCGGCATTGCTGGAAACATTCGGTCAGGGGTTTTACAAGGATTTTGCGAAAACAATCGCCCATTTTGGGGAGATCGAAGATTTTTTGCAAACACAAGATCGGCTCTGGCTGGAACAATGGGGAGAACTGTCCGATCAAATGATGAAATTTGATCGACAGGAATTTGCCGGACTGCCTGAATGGCGTCAGAGAAGAATTCTGATATATTGTATTTCATTGCTGAATCCGTTAAATTCTATGTTTTCTGCAGAGACGTTCCGGGGAATTAAACATTTTATTACCAAAGCGCAGACCGGCGGCCGGTTTCAATTACCGGATGGAATAGAACTTTTGGCGGACAGAGGAAAAATCTGGTTAAAGAAAAGGACACTGCAGGTTGCGGCTGATTCAAAGGAACTTTTTCCCGACAGTATCGTCTCAGTTAAACGAAATAAAATTGAAATTAAAAAGGTTACTTACAAAGAGGTTGTTTATTCCGATCGTAAAGAAATAGAGTATATCTGTGGTGATCACCTTAAATGGCCGCTAATCATTCGCCTATGGCGGGCCGGTGATTATTTCTTTCCTCTGGGTGCTCATGGCAGACAAAAAATAAGCGATTATCTGGTAAATCAAAAAATAAACCGTTGGCAGAAAGAACAAACTTTGGTACTGATCAACGGAGATGAGGTTGTATGGCTCGTCGGACACCGGCTGGATGAACGATATGCCGTATCCGGACAATGCAAAACGATTTACCGGCTAAGAATTGAAAAACCGCAAGGAGAACTGGATTAATGCAATGCGATTATGATCAACAGGTCATTGTACCTGAATACTACAAGTTGATGATATCGGAAGAAAAAATCCATCGCCGTCTGGAGGAAATGGGCGAACAAATTGCAAAGGATTTTGCAGACAAAAAACCGATTTTAATCGGGGTATTGAATGGTGGATTTATTTTTCTTGCCGATTTAATTCGTTATATTAACATCGATCTGGAAATAGACTTTATCCGGATTTCCAGTTATGGCGACGGTAGAGAATCCTCCGGCCATATTAAAGTGCTAAAGCCTTTAAGCGCCGATATCAAAGACCGTCATGTGATTGTGGTGGAAGATATTGTGGATTCTGGTTTGTCGGTGCAG
>CAZJNP010000693.1:0-1912 GCA_964547355.1 uncultured Calditrichaceae bacterium | reverse complement strand
ACCTGTACTTGTAAATATTTTTAAGTAGCATATTTTAAAAAAGTTTTGTAAATTTCGCAAACTTTTAATTTTGTTATTTTGCTGTTTTTGAACGACCTAACGAAAAAACAGCATTTCCTCATCCGGCATCTAAAGGAGGCAATTTGGATATTTTTGAGAAATGTCGTCAGTTTACCCGTGCCAGAGAAACCATCGAGGCCGGTATCTACCCTTATTTTAAACCCCTGTCAGGAAACGACGGCCCGCACGTCTGGATGGACGGACGGGAAGTGATCATGATCGGCTCCAATAATTATCTGGGATTAACACACGATCCGCGCGTGATTGAAGCGGCGGTAGAGGCTACGAAGAAATATGGTACCAGTTGTTCCGGTTCACGCTTTTTAAACGGCACACTCGATTTGCATTTACAACTGGAACAGGAGCTGGCCAGATTTATGAATCGCGAGGCGGCGTTGATTTTTAGCACCGGTTATATGAGCAACGTGGGTGCAATTTCCACTTTAGCCGGGAAAGATGACTATATTATTTTAGACCGTTCCGACCATGCTTCCATTTACGCCGGCACCTGGGCGGCACTGGGTGCGGTGGTCAAGCGGTATAAACATAACGACATGGAATCGCTGGAACACGTGATGTCGCAACTGGAACCGGACAAAGGAAAACTGATCGTCAGTGACGGTGTGTTCAGCATGGAAGGGGATATTGTCCGGTTGGAAAAACTGGTGAAGATCGCAAAAAAGTATCACGCCAGAGTTTACATCGACGAGGCGCACGGACTGGGGGTGCTGGGGGCACATGGACGAGGCGCCTGTGAATACTTAGGATTGGAAAAAGAAGTGGATGTGGTGATGAGCACGTTCAGCAAATCCTTCGCCTCTCTGGGCGGTTTTATTGCTAGCAAAAGGGAAGTGATCGACTACATCAAGCACTGGGCCGGTCCGCTGGTTTTTAGCGCAGCACCCACGCCGGCCTCAACAGCCGCGGTGCTGAAAACGCTGGAAATCATTCAGTCTGAACCGGAGCATATGGAACGGCTAAATAACATCGCCGCCCGGATGCGCCGGGATTTTAAAAATGCCGGTTTTGATATCGGCGTGAGTAAGGATACACCCATCATTCCTCTTTATATCAGGGATGATGAAAAGACCTTTTTATTTTGGCGGAAACTGTTCGATGCCGGCGTGTTTGCCAACGCCGTGATCAGTCCGGCTGTACCGCCGGGACAGGCATTGATTCGTACCAGCTTCATGTCCACGCATTCCGACCAGGATCTGGATAAGGTGCTGGAAATTACCAGCAAAGTCGGTAAAGAGTTGGGTGTCATTTGATAGGGAAGGGGCTAACAATGTCCGTAGAAATTGTTCCGGTAACTACCAAAAGAGGACGGAAGAAGTTTGTTGATTTTGAATGGGAGATCAACAAAACCACCCCAAACTGGGTTGGACCGCTGCGAATGATGCGCCATGAAATCCTGGATACCAAAAAAAATCCCTTTTATCAGCATGCCGCTATCCAGTTGTTTCTGGCGTACAAAGAACAGAAACTTGTAGGACGGATCGCAGCCATTACCAATGAAAATCATAACATGTTCCATGGCGACAACACCGGATTCTGGGGTTTTTTTGAATCGATTCAGGATCAGGAAGTGGCCGATGCCCTGTTTAACGCCGCCGCGGACTGGCTGCGGCAAAAGGGCAAAGACGAGATGCTGGGTCCCATGAATCCTTCCACCAACGACGAAGTGGGATTGCTGATCGACGGCTTCGAATCGCCTCCTTATATGATGATGACCCATAACCATCCGTATTATATCGATCTGGTGGAGAATTACGGTCATAAAAAAGCCAAAGACCTGTGGGCCTGGTTCATCACCACCGAAGAAGCCGAGCGTAATATCACCGAAAAGATG
>CAZJNP010000692.1:0-1916 GCA_964547355.1 uncultured Calditrichaceae bacterium | reverse complement strand
CGTTAGATTTTTATTGAGCAATGAAATAATCTGCTTGAGGTTATTCCAGAATAATTGTTCAAAAATGCGGGCGTAAAGATTCTCCTTGCTGCGAAAATAATAGTGTAACAACGCTTTGTTGATACCGGCCCGATCGGCGATCTCCTGCATGCGTGCACCGTGCTGCCCTTTTTCGATGAACACTTCCATGGCCGTCTGGAGGATCAACATTTCTTTGTCGGTCGTTTTAACCATTTTGTTTAACCATTCAGTTAAATTAGTTGGTTAAATATATACCATTCGGATAATCGAATCAAGTTTTTTTGAAAACAGTTGTAGAATTAAATATTTTTAATTGATTGTTCAATCACCGCTTATCTTTTTATCCAATGAGCTATCAGTCATTTACAGGAAAGGGATCAAAATGAAAATCATGCTGCGCATCGCTGGCGGATTGATCTTCGCCTTTAGTTATATTTTTCTTTTTGCGCCCGCATTTTCAACAAAGGTCAATCTGGGGATTCTGGGTTTATTCATCGGGTTTTACATGGCAACCAACCTGGTGCTTTGGGACTTGAGGGAGGAGATGAAAAAAGGAGAAAAATAGATTTTACCCGTTGCGTAAAATCTCTGTGCGAGTCGTCCTCTACTTATCGATTACTCCTTCCATAGGTCTTCCAGATTTTTCAGCAGCTTTTTATTTTCCATGCGTAACACGGCCAGGTTCAAACTGGGGTCGGCCAGAACTACAAAATAGTTTTCCTGTCGGTTAAAAGGAATCACGGTCAAACGGCCGCCTTCGAATTCCGCAGTGATCTCCCTGGGCAGGGCAAATCGTAAGCGGCTGCCGGCCTCCTGCCCGGCTTTAATCAGTTGAAAAAGCGGCTGGGCGGTTTGATCAACGGTGAAATTTTTTCTGTGCTTTTCATTCACAAAAGAAGAGATCGTTTCCCCATCCCTGTCCAGCACCAGGCAGAGAATCACGCCTTTTTGCGCGCCGAACTGGGCCAGGAGCGCGTTCAGCTTTTGCTGCCGTTGCTCTTGTGCATCTTCTATCAGTTGACCGGAATTCCGTTTCTCGTCCGCCCGGCGCAGACCTTCAATCAACAGACTTTGCCAGCCCTTTAAAATGGTCTCCCGGGGCGCTTTAACGGCCCGCTCCACCTGAAAGGTGCCCCCTTCCCAGGAAATGATCTCATAAAAGGCTTCTTCCCCTTCCAGTTCGCCCACTTCGCAGTGCGTAATATCGCCGTCTTCAAAATAAATACTTCCGCGCTGCAAGCCCTTCTCCACATGCAGCGCGTTGGTCAAACGTCCCAGACAATTCATCTGAATGATATCGCTCAGCTGAAAATCGGAAATTTTTCCTTCGAATCCGCGCCGCTCTTCCACACCCGCCAGAATCATCTCCCGCAGCTCCCGGATTTCGAACGGTTTTTCCAAATATTTAAAACACCCGCGGGCGTTGGCTTCTTCCTGCACTTCGGAAGAACCGTAAGCCGTCATAATGATCACTTTTGTTTGCGGGTAACTCTCACGGATTTTCAGCAACAGGTCCAATCCGGAAATTTCCGGCATGCGAATATCCGAAACCACAACATCCATCGGCACCTGGGTGAGCAGCTCCAGAGCATCCTTGCCGTTGTTTACCGTATATAACTGATATTTATCCTCGTCTTTCTTCAAATGTTTGGCGATGGACCAGGTCAGATCTTCTTCATCATCGACCACTAAAACACGTTTTATTCCCAATATTCCGCTCCGCTTGGTTGTTGTCCACAATGATATAGGTTGAATTTATACTATTTTCAATCAGTATTCCAGTTAAAAATTTACTCTTTTTTTATTTGCGTTCGTTATTGTTAATCGGAATAAAAAAAGGCTTTTTTAGTTTAACTGGTACGGTTTATTTAAAATCCAAAAAACTGGGTGAGAAG
>CAZJNP010000691.1:0-1920 GCA_964547355.1 uncultured Calditrichaceae bacterium | reverse complement strand
TTATTAATCCATCCAATGAGGGATTTGATAAGCTGTTCATTAAAATGCGCGAGACGGCTAATCTTATGCTCGAAGAGGTAGATGTTGTATTTAATCAGAATATTCATGGATTAGATTTGAAGAACGATCTGCATTTCCGGCGTAATTTGTTTTTAGTTTTTAAAGAAATACTGCAGAATATTGTCCGTCATGCAAAGGCCACGCAGGTTATCATAGAATTTAATCAAATTGAAGGTAAATTTACTCTTTTTGTAAAAGATAACGGCGTCGGTTTTGATACAAATGCTGTATCTAAAGGCAACGGCTTAAAAAATTTTCAACGCCGGGCCGCCGAGATGAATGGAGAAATTATGGTGTTCTCTGAACCGGGTAAGGGCACTCAGGTAAAACTGACTGTTAAAATCCCCTGATCGTGGTATAGACATCTATAGTTTTACTAATTATGTTTTAGTCCATAGATTAAACTTATTAACACTGAACGACCTGATAGTGAATCCGCGTTAGCAGGAGTGAACAAGGAAAGTTTTTTCTGTGATACTCTGTGTAATTAGTAAATTTAATAGCAGAACTGTTTTCAGGAATAAATTATGAAAAAAAAAGTGGATTCCATCCATGTTTTGATTATTGAAGACGATCAAACCTACCGCGAATCAATTAAAGATGTGATCAATGAAAGCGAACAATTAACCTGCGACCATGCGCTTGAATCCTGTGAAGAAGCAATTACGATTATACAAAAAGGTTATCTGCCCCAGGTCATTCTCCTGGATATACAGCTACCCGGAATCAGCGGTATTGAAGGTATCCGAAAAATTCATGCTTTATCTCCCGCCACTCATATTATCATGTTAACGATTTTTAATGACGACGACAAGGTATTTAACGCAATCTGCCAGGGCGCGGTTGGTTATTTATTAAAATCATCCCCCGCTGAAAAATTCAGGAAGCCATAGAACAGGTTGTTAAAGGCGGCGCGGCCATGAGTCCGTCCATCGCCGCCAAGGTTTTGAAAACCTTCAATCAATATACGCAGCCCAAACAGGAATATGGTTTATCGGACCGTGAAAAGGAAATCCTGCGCCTGCTTATCGACGGTTACAGTAAAAAACAGCTCACCAATAAGCTGTTTATCAGTTTATCCACCGTTAACACCCACCTTAAAAATATCTACGTCAAACTGCATGTGCATTCCCAGATCGATGTGATCGCCAAAGCGCTAAGAGAACATCTTATTTGATTATATAGCATACTTTTATTTCTTACTTTTAATTAAGACGTAAGAAACAGAATTCCGAAAATCTACAAAACCTCAAGATATCCTTTCTTACTTTTTCCTTCCTATTTTCTACTTTTTTTCAGGAAGCAAACTGTTCATCTAAATTCATGTTATCGTTAAAAAATCCCCTGATCGTGGTATTTACCTTATGGTTTAATGTGCGTAGGTTCTGGAGTAAATAGCCTATAGTCAAATTATCCTTTTATGGAGGTGCATCATGAAATCCGTTACTGTTATTTTTGTGATCTTTTTATTTGCCGGGCTCGCATTTGGCGATGTGATCCGCGTCCCTGACGACCAATCCACTATCCAGGCCGGTATTAACGCCTCGCTCGACGGAGATACTGTTTTAGTTGATGAAGGTACTTACTTAGAAAACATCAACTTTAAAGGCAAAGCCATTACCGTGGCAAGCATATTTTTAATGGATGCTGATACTTCGCATATTTCTAAAACGATTATCGACGGCAGCCAGCCTGCCAATGCGGATAGCGGTACGGTTGTTTATTTTATTTCCGGAGAGGATACAACATCTGTTTTGTGCGGATTTACAATTACAGGAGGAGCTGGAACAATAGTTATACCCGGTGTTGTGCGGGCTGCAGGGGGCATAAGTTTTATTTCATCAGGGGGAACAATAAAAA
>CAZJNP010000690.1:0-1924 GCA_964547355.1 uncultured Calditrichaceae bacterium | reverse complement strand
GTTTACATATATCCCTCATGAAATCAAACGGCTTAATACGCTGATCGATAATCTGCTAAAATTTGCGCGACAACCGAAAATCGAGCCGCAAACCGTGAACCTGCCGGAACTGATCGAACGGATCAAATTAAGCTTACGGCCACAGGAATTGGAACGTCTGACTGTGCATAGCGCGCCTAATCGGCATACTTTCGCCACCGATCCGCAACTGATGGAGCAGATTTTACTTAACGTGCTACGCAACGCCATGCAGGCCACGGCCGAACATGGCGACGTATCGTTAAGCTATGCGTTCCCCAAGAAAAAAATCATGCAAATCGAAATAAAGGACAGCGGCATCGGCATTCCGGAAGATCAACTGGAAGAAATCTTCAAGCCCTTTTACACTACTAAAGAGCAAGGCAGCGGCCTCGGTTTGGCCATCACCAAGCGTCTGGTGGAATCGCTGCATGGCGAAATCTTTATCCAATCCCGGCCCCGCAAAGGTACCACCATCATTATACGATTGAGAGAGTTTCAGAAATCGGAGATAAAGGTCTGATGCTGTTTCTACCTGTGCTGCTCTATGCGGAAATCCATTACCGATTTAAATATTTCTTTAATTTACTCAGCCGCCGCCAACCGGAAATCGTGGCCGACGTCCCCAGGCGCGTACCTGTCGGCCAACCGGTACCCGTTCTGATCGTCATCAAGGACGCCCATCTTTACCCGGTCACCTTTCGTAAAATTACCGTTATCATCGATAAACAGCAGAGTTTCGAGAAAGATTTTGAACAAACCTTCACCAGTCCTTACGACGATTGCTTTCTTGAAATCCCGCCGGAGTATTTTTCTCCGGGTGACCATCAGATTGATGTGCGTCTGGAATACCAGATTAAAAACAAAACGCTGATTTGCTACAACGATAATTATCGCGGCACCAGCCATGCGCCTCTGGAAATCCACATCGCCGCACAGCCCTTCCCGGGTTTTGACAAATATTTTATGGGTGATCTGCACGTACACAGCAGTTACACCAGCGATCAGATCGAGTTTGGCGCATCGCCTGCCGCCACGACTAAAATGGCGCAAAGCATGGGTCTGCATTTTATCGCTCTCACCGATCATTCGTACGATCTGGATGACGCCCCGGATGATTACCTGAAAAACGACCCCGACCTGACCAAGTGGCGCCGGTTTAAAGCGGAAGTGGCTGACCTGAATACGCAATGGGACAATAATTTTTGTATTGTACCGGGAGAGGAAGTAAGCGTCCGCAATTCAGAAACCCGAAACATCCATCTATTGGTTTTTAATCATTCCGAGTTCCTGCCAGGAAGCGGCGACAGTGGAGAAAATTGGTTCCGCTTCCATTCCGAACATACGCTGACGGAAACACTTGAGCAACTGGAAGACGGAGCGCTGGCCTTTGGCGCGCATCCGGCCGCCAAAACGCCCTGGCTGCAAAAGTGGTTCATCTACCGCGGCGACTGGACCGGAGCGGACCTGCGGGCAGAACGACTAACCGGTCTGCAATTCTTTAACGGCGCGGACGATGCAGAAAACGAGCGCGGTTTGCAGCTGTGGAAAAAACTTTTGCTTGAGGGGAAAAAAATTTTTATCCTTGCCGGTAATGACGCGCATGGCAACTTTTCGCGCACCAGACAGATCGGAATTCCGTTCGTGATGCTGGAAGAAAACCGCCAGCATCTGTTGGGTAACTGGAGAACCGGCCTGTTCATTGGGAACGGGTCTTTGCATCCTAAAGAAATCATGCGTGGGTTAAAAAGCGGAAATTATTTTGTTACCGACGGCCCGGCGGTCAAACTGTGTGCTCTGCGTAAGGGCGAACGTTTTACCATGGGCACCACCTGCCCCCTGCCCGATTTTCTTGAGATTGAGGCCGTTTCTTCTCATGAATTCGGTGGGTTAACAAAGCTTACCG